>JAIRTV010000616.1 GCA_031254675.1 Planctomycetaceae bacterium
GACACTTTCAAGAACACACAATTATCTTGGCAAGAATAACACCAAAAAATCAACAACTCCTATTTTTTTCGGAACTTCAGGCTAAAACACAGGATAACCTTTTTCATTTCGAGGCAACGGAATTGATATGAAAAGAGTATTGTCTTTTAGAAGTACTGTTTCCTCAAAAGACACTTTTACACGATCCTCTCTCAAAATGACCGTGCAGTCGTTTTTTTGGCAACTATTATATCAAACGTTTTATTGCGAATTTTGATTTTATGGACGATCTCTTTTCCCCAGAAATAGGAAAATGACTGGCAATCTTTTTTATCCCATCCATGCGGGCAATTTCTCCGCGGTGGGCAATTTCGCAAAATAAACTTGTTGAATATTCTGAAGCGCGTTTACTTCTTTCAAGGCTTCGGGAGTTGGTTCGTCGTCCAGCGACAAAACCGCAACCGCATCACCACCCGGTTTGGGTTTGGCTCGCCCAAGCGACATACTACTAATATTGATGTGGTATTTACTAAGAACCATTCCCATGTTGCCAATCACTCCAGGTTTGTCTTGATGATCGATAAACAACAAATGACCATCCAGAAAACTTTCCAACCGATAATCATTCATCATCACCAAACGCGGCATTGAGTTCCCGAAAAGCGTTCCCGAAATCGAAACCGTGTTGTGTTCGCCAACCAGTTCCGCCGTAATCAAGGACGAAAATTCACCCACTTCCGACGTTTTTTCTTGGATCAAATCAATACCACGTTCACGAAGCATTGACGCCGCACTAATAATATTAACGTCTTCATTCATCGACGCCGACATCAAACCAGCAGCAAACGAAGTCGAAATCAGTGAGGTGTCCTTTTTGGAAACTTCGCCCTTGTATCGCATTTTACAAGATTTCATTGTTCCAAGACCAAGTTGCGCCGCCAGAACACCAAGCCGGTAAGCAACATTGAGCGCACCACGATGCGATGCCAATGTCTGCGAATCAAGCGTACCGAAATTAACCGCTTGCCGAATTGTTCCTCGCGTAAAATAATCAATCAGAAGTTCAACCGCTTCAAGTGCAACATTGGTTTGGGCTTCTTCTGTACTCGCTCCAAGATGCGGCGTGCAAACAACATTCGGTTTGCCGAATAGCGGGTGTTGCGTGCAAGGTTCTTCCTCGTAAACATCCAACGCCACACCGCCAAGTTTCCCCGTTTCCAATCCTTCCACCAATGTTGTCAGATCGTAAATTCCACCTCTGGCGCAGTTAATTAGTTTTGCGCCCGTCTTAATGAGTTCGAGTTCCTTTTTACCGAACAACCCGCGTGTTTGGTCGTTCAACGGTGTGTGAACCGTCAGAAAATCAATTTGCGGCAACATGTCATGAAAATTGGTCACCAACGTGATTCCGAGTTCGTTGGCACGTTGAGGAGTGAAAAACGGATCCATCGCAATCACTTTCATATCAAACGCTTTGGCGTATCCGGCAACAACTTGACCAATACGCCCCATTCCGACAATACCAATTGTTTTGCCGGCGAGTTGGTGTCCCGTAAAATTTTTGCGATCCCAACGTCCTTCCACCAATGTCTGATAAGCCGGTGCAATATTTCGGGACAACGCGAGTAATAACGCAAAAGTTTGTTCGGCGGTTGAGATGGTATTACCGCCAGGGGTGTTCATCACAACGATTCCTTGTTTGGTTGCGGTTTTCGTGTCGATGTTGTCAACACCAACACCGGCACGGGCAATCGCTTTCAGTCGGGTATTTCCTTCGAGTGCTTCGGCGGTAATTTTAACGCCGCTTCTCGCAATCGCCCCATCAAATTCGGTCAGGCATTTTTTCAATTCCTCGCCTTTAAGACCAATTCGCTCTTCAAATTCAATTCCCGAAGCGTTACGCAATAAATTCTTTCCGTCATCGGAAATCGGATCAAGTAATACAATTCTAGGCATAGTAATTAAGGTTTGATTTAAGTTTCAAATTAAAGTTTAAGGATCAGTAATGGTTTAGTACAATTTTTGTCGTGATTGTGTTTTGTATTCGCAACTGCTATTCACTATTTGCTAATTTCAGCCAATATAATCCGATTATTGTTTTGGCGTCTTTAATTTCGCCGTTGGCGATCATTTGGAGAGCTTGCGGCAATTCCATAATAAGAGTTTCGATTTTTTCGCCATCTTCCATTGCGGTGGGACCGGGAATTAAATCGGTTGCTTTGAAGAGGTACATTTTTTCTTGAACAAAACCCGGAGAAGTAAAAAAGGTTGTGATCAACGTCATTGTTTTTGCGGTGTAACCGGTTTCTTCGATGAGTTCGCGTCGGGCGGTTGCGATTGGGAATTCGTTGGGTTCCAATGTTCCTGCTGGAAGTTCGATCAATGTTTCGTCCACCGCCACACGGTGTTGCCGAACCAACACGATACGGTTATCGTCGAGAATCGGCAAGATCACCACCGCTCCAGGATGAACCACAATATGCCGCTCCAACTGTGTTCCGCTCCGACCTGTTATCATCCTTCGGACAATCTTGAAAATCCGACTTGTAAACAGCGTTTCCATAACAATATTTTCCACAACAGATCGTTGTAATAATTTTTGTTGTTACGGTCTATTGGAACAAATCAATAAACAAGAGAGACCAATAGACAATAGAGACAAAGATGTTGTTAAAATTTTCTTGGTTCGAATTGTGCTGGGATTTCCAATCTCATGGTATCGCCGGATTGGACGAGTACGTAAAAACCGGCTTGTTGGGCGGCTTCTTTGACTTCTTTGGGAAAGATGGCACCGGCAATAGCACCAAGTAATATTTTCGGCGGTTCATTTTTTTCGCGACGATTTTGTTTGAGTTTTTCAATACGTTGAATGTGTTTCTCAATATCTTGTACGTCGGGTTTGGTTTTGACTTCGACAACAGCAATTGTTGTACCGTTTTCGAGATAAGCATCAATTTCGGCAATAATGCGATTATTTTTGTCTCGAACTTTACAATTTCCCGCAAATTCAAAACTAAAATTGTAACCGATCTCGTTAAAACGTCTTACAACAGCGGGAAATACCAAGTGTTCTGCGAGTTCGCCAAAACGATTTCCCAACGATCCCATTTGTTTTGAGAGTTTTTTTATTACTTTTTCTGTTTCTTTTCTTTCTTTTACTGCTTCTTCATGTTGTTTTGAAAGTTCTTGGAGAGATTTCTCTGTGATTTTGTGCTGTTCGGAGATCTCTGCAATGGCTTTTTCTGTCGCTCTTTCTATGGCTTTACGCTGTTCGGACATCTCTGCGATGTTTTTTTCTGTGACTTTATGCTGTTCGGAAAGTTCTGCGATGGATTTTTCTGTGACTTTATGCTGTTCGGAAAGTTCTGCGATGGATTTTTCCGTGACTTTATGCTGTTCGGACATCTCTGCGATGGATTTTTCTGTGACTTTATGCTGTTCGGATATCTCTGCAATGTTTTTTTCCGTGACTTTATGCTGTTCAGAGATTTCTGCAATGTTTTTTTCTGTGACTTTACGCTGTTCAGAAAGTTCTTGGATTATTTGTCTGGTCTCTTTTGCGAAATCTTGGATAACTTTGTAAGTTTCCTGTTGTGCTTCACGGAGCGATTGCAAGCTTGATTCGTTGGTCGAAGAAGTGGACATTTTTTTAGTTGTGGTTAAAAATTTTGTTGTTAGTTCGTGATTTGAGACGGGACTATAATTCTATCGTCAAATTGAGGATTGGCAATAGAGCGACATTGAAGCGGTTTATTTCTTACGGTTCAACATCTTTTATACTTTGCGCAGCCCTGATTGATCGCCCTGATTGATCCTTGCTTTGAACTCGTAGTTGCTTTACGTCCGTTTGTGAAGATTATTTTTGTGTGGCTCTTAGGCAAAAAGTACGCACTTCAAGATAAAAAGCACGTACCAAAAAATGAAAATGTCCCCAAATTAGGTGGGCAATGTTTCGCCGAAACATTGCCGGTTGGCAATTAGATTCCAAACCGTTTGCTAACACAAGCAGAAAAAGTCTCGTGTTCGCGGAATGGTTGTGAAAATGAGTAAACGTATTCAGGTTGGGACAAAGGAAGTTAAGAGATGTTTTCGGTATTTTCGTGGTTGGTGGATTCTTTGGTTTCAACCGAATGGATCAACGCCTTGAATGTTTCAAGAAGTTTGGTCAGTTTTGCAGGCGGCACTTCTCTCCAACCAGCAAGTTTGTGGTTGAGAATAGCAACTTTTAACGTTTCAAACGCTTCGGCAAGATCTGTAGGAATGTCAGAAAAATCTTTGAGTGTTGTCGCAAGAAGTTCGCCAGTGGAAATTCCTGAATAATTTTCGTCTATTGATTTGTTTTTTATTTTTTTGGATTCTTTTTTCTTTGGTTTTTCGTCACTTATATCGAATGGCGGGGAATTGTCGGAACCAAACCCTTCCACAATATCCGCAGCACCGATTTCGGAGATTTTTGGTTCTGTCCGATCTTTTTCCTGAACTCTTCTTTCAGCGGCAAAAGTTTCATTGCGAACGAAAACTTCTTCTTCGAATTCTCCGGTGAAAATATCTTCTTCGCGAGGTTTTTGTCCTTCGGGTGCGCCAACTGTTTCCCAATATTGCACGCGCATTTGAGCGACAGACCAATGATTTTGAACAGCACCCTCCAACCATAATTCCGCATCGTCCCAATCCAAAGCCGCTTGAAAATGAGACCAATAAAGGTTTGGATAATCATTGGCTTTTTTGCCGAACCGCTCGGTAACACGACGAAGCCGCCCAACATGTTGCGAACTAACATTGCCAACCCGCCGCGCCCAAGCCTCATCAGAATAAGCACCATGAGGACACTCCGCCGCAATCATTGCTTGACGCCAATTCAAAATCAAAACTCCCTTTTCCCAATTGGTTTGGCTAACAAGCGTGTTCCAATTGCCAACGTAAGGATTGGACAACTCTTCGATAAACGGCGAATTGATTAGCAATGTCGTTTCCGCTTCCTCAGAAACCACAACCGATTCGGGAACAACCTGTTCAACAGCAAGCGGTTCCGCAACCGCCGGAGTAATCGCAATTTCAATCATTTTTATATTTCCTTACATTATTAAGAGTTGACGATACCGATGACACAACATTTCTATTACCGGCATAGTTGTCGGCAAGAATGGAAACGGAACATCAAACGGAATTATTTCAGAATTATTTCGACGACTTTTCCGTGATTCTGTTCGATGAGTCGTTCCAATCATTGTCTTGCTCATTATCCGAGACTTCCGGTTGTTGTCAATCGTTGTCGAGCCTAAAATTTCGCCGTTGTGAAATAAAATATCCGATTCCAACGGATTTGGCGGTATCATCGTTTATAACTATCGCAACAATATTTTCGGCTGAATTGTTATGGGTTTTTACCACAATAGACCTTTTCTCGAACTTTTCGCGCGTTTCGTGAAATTTCGTATTTGATTTTTTTTAACATGAAACCACAAAAAACACGAAAAGGAGCTAAATTGTCGTTCTGCAATTGATAAATGTCGTTCTACAATTGGCAAATGTCGTTCTACAATTGGTAAATGTAGTTCTACAATCGGTAAATGTAGTTCTACAATTGGTAATGGCGTTGTTGCACAATGTATTTTTGTTATTTTTTTGGGACGTTTTTTGGCATTCCGAATGTCGATAGTTTGTTCAGTAATTTGCATCTCAATCGCACTTCCGTTTTTT
>JAIRTV010000196.1 GCA_031254675.1 Planctomycetaceae bacterium
GTTTCTTGAAAAATTTCCAATACCGGAAGAAGAACGTTTGCCAGTTGTTGATACGCCAATCACAGAACGCGAATTCGAATTATTGGAGTTTGCGTATCGAAATGTCAAATTACCCGTTGTTGATTTGCAACGGCAACCGCCAATGTATGTCCGACATCGAATACAATTATACGATGCAACAACTGGAAAATACAAAATACGTCCCACAATGTTACACGCCGCCAGTGACGACACAAACACGCCAAGCGAAGTATTGAAAAATATGATGCAAACCAATGGAACGACAAAGGTAAAAGATAAAGAAGTTTTTATCGAAACACAACTTGACGATAGTTGGAAATTGAATCTCGAAATCGAATGTGATATTCCTGTTGAGCGTGTTCGTCTCGGCAAGATTCCTGCGTTTCGAAATGTTGAAGAGGGCAATCGATGGAATGTTGAATTAAAAATGTTTGCCGATAAAATTCGTCGTGAATTTCTGGAACAACCGTTGTTTGTTCAATTAAGTAACGGTTATTGTATTAAATGTTTTTTACCTTTTCCATAATGATGTCTTTCGCTCCATCAACTCCCGATTGGCAATGGTTTGGTTCTTTGTCTGATGAACAACTTGCAAAATATGTAAAATCAAATCCTGATATTACGTGGTTACAAACCGCAAACAATTGGATAAAACGTTCTTCGTGTAATAAATCTAAATCATACAATTTACCGCCGCAACATTACGTTCCGGTATTGACAACCAATGGCACTGATGGGCAACTTGGTTTTTTGACTGTTGATGAAAAAAAAACTTATGGCAAAACAATATTAAATGAACATTGTGAATTTGCATCACACGCTTACGATGCTGCAAAAGTTGTTTTTGATTTATTCCGTCCATTGCAACATCATCTCGGCGACCCTGATGTTACGATATATCTTGACCCAAACGGAGGCGGTACAAGTTTATCATTACCCGCAATGATTGCTTCCTTACAACGTTTAACCGGAATCTGTTTGCCTAATACTATTGTCTCTACAGGCTGTTTGACCAATGAAAAACTAACACCGGTCAACCCAGATACTCTTTCACTAAAAATTGAAGCGGCAAAACGTTTTGGTTATAAAACGTTGATTGTTGTAACTGAGCAAACAGGTATTCCTCAAGAATGCGGTATGGAAATTATTCAAGTTGATTCCGATCCGCTTATTGCAATTTTACAACTAATCAATTCCAAACTAACCGGCGTAATTAAAAAAGATCGACATCTTGCCCGATTATTGTTTTCCGCTGACCGATTGAGACAACTAAAAGATAACGAAATTAAAGATAATGAAATTAAATATAACGAAATAATCGAACCGTTTTGTAATAGTGATTCATTGTTAGTACGTTCTGTTGCGAATGATATTCTTTTACGTAATGCTTTACACCAAGGCAAAACAATAGAAGCAGATCAATATCGCCAAAAAATCGGACAATTTTCTTGGAGCGATATTCCCAATGATTATTTGGGACATTATTTGCGTTATGAACGTTTTGCTGCCACATCTATTCTTGAAATTGATTTAGGAATTTGGGACGATGAACACAAAACTCACCAAGAAGTTAATAAACGATTAGAACATTTACAAAACACAATTAGAAACGGATACGCCGACAGAAATGATTATTTTGGGGCGTTGGCGTTAGCGAATGCAAGAGCGTTACGAAAATGTTTTTTGGCACGACACGAACAAAATTTCAACTTACTAGAATCAGCGTGGAAAGATTTCATATTTCTTTTAGGCGATTGGGAAGAAATTTTTCAATATGCACGCCAACGAATTGACAAAACGTCAACACCAGAACGCCAACGAAATTATTGTTTAGAATGTTTAATGGATTATTGGAAAATTAATAAATGTTTACCGAAATGGGAAAAAGTCGATGAGTTTCGGGACCGGTGCGAAACCATTCGTTTTAATAAGAACAATAATAACACAACATACGATAAAATTGCTGAATTGAATTATTGTGTCATAGAAAAACAATTACCAAGCGAAAACAACCTAAAACAACAGTTCATTGAAAAATGCGACTCGCTTGATGTTACAAAATATCCGAATTGGATTTTATATGAAAATATTTTACGATTCGAAATTGGAAACGCTCAACAACGACAACATTGTCTTGAAAAACTTACGGAAGCCTTACCGGAGTTATCTGCAAATAATACAAGTATATTTATTTTACTTGCGTTGCGGACATGGCAGATTTTGATTGACAACGGAATACAAGTTAAGCAACCTCTCGCACCGTCGAAAGAAACACAATTGCGAGCAATTTATGATGAATTAATTTCTGTGCCGGAAACATTGATTATTCGTTGTCCCTATTGAATGTGAAACTGATGAAATATTATCAATTTTGTATATTTGAAACATGAAATCACGCGAAACGAAATGTTCCATATTTTGTAATGATATTTGCGATGAGACTCGTATTCTTCTTACCGAAAAATGCAATTTTAAATGTATCTTTTGTCATAACGAAGGAAATAAAGTTAATACTAAAAAACCAACCGATAATCCTAATACGTTACAACAATCTGTCCGTCTTTTATTGGACAAAGGTTGTCGGGATATTACGTTTACTGGTGGCGAACCGTTATTGAAATCTGAGTTGCTTTTGAATATATTGCAATTTATACGTAGTTGTGATCAAAAAATTCCGGTAACTATCGTATC
>JAIRTV010000200.1 GCA_031254675.1 Planctomycetaceae bacterium
GTGGTGCTAATTTCCATTTGACAACACGGATAGAATCCGCAACAAATTTGAGAATCCGGCTGTCGGGAAATATTTTTTTAAACCAATCTTCAATTTTTCGCAACAACGATTTTTCCGACAATATTGGTTTCTCCGGCAGAACAAAATATTCCGTCTCTTTACTTTGAAAAGGTAATTGATAAGGGAAATAACGTTGCAAATTTCTGATCGCTAATTCTTCTTCCGGCAGAGAACAAATAGTAACAATATTAAATTTTTCCGATTCGACCAACCGTTTTAGAACTTCCACGGCGTAACGCAATGATCCGCTCATTGACGGTTGTCCGGTAAAACAGGCAATATCAAAAATCAAACGTGATTTCATAATGGATTAAATATTTACAACGAAATTTGTCTATCTTTTTCGCTTTTTAATATATTATTCAAATTTTTGCTGATTAATCAATTCACTCAATTTATGAGTCTCAACAACAAATTGTGGAAAAAATATCAACATAATCATCTAACATTACTTATCTCTTGAAATACTTTTTCACCTCGGGATGATTCACATGAACGATAGTAATCTCCAAATTTTACCCATTTTAACAACCATTCTGTGAACGCTTGGAAAAATTTTGGGTTTGTCAGAACTTGACGGATTTTTCAAAAATGTTAAATTTGTGCAATTCGTCAATGATTCTTTTCTTCATAAATAGCCGCAAAGTCGAATGAAAATTTTACACGGCAAAGTAAGCTCGTCAGGAATAATCATTGAAATCCTTTCAATCCGATACAATCCTTTGAAAAAAAGTGGGAATCGCTAAGTCGATTTTAATAAAATCAGAATAGATGTTTTGACAGAAACAAAAAAATTCACACAGAATTATCTTTTGTGTTGGTATAGAGTTAGCAGCAATTTCCCGCAAAATGTCCTCATGATATTGAATTTTTTTGGCTCATTTGGCATGAAATGTGAAATGATTCTTTTTAGTAAGTAAGAAGCAGTGTCAATCGAGGTCATGTCGGAAAATGTTAACAAGATATTATTTTTTTACTCGAATTGACTCTGGAAAGTAAAATTTAATATTACGCTAAAAGGAATGTTATTTTGACGGAACTTTCGGCAGAAAGAGCGAGGTGATCTATGTATTGTAGTGTTGCAGGAGAAACATCGCGGTTTTCGGTAATTGATTTTTCTCAATGGACTGACGAAGAATTGATTTTGGAATATCGCACGACACAACAGCGTGAAGCTTTTGAAGAGTTGGTTAAACGCTATGAGCGGGAACTTTTCAATTATCTTAGACATTATCTCGGGAGCACCGAAAGTGCTGAAGATATTTTTCAAGCTACGTTTCTACAAGTACTTACGAAATGCGACCAATTCGAGGAAGGTAGAAAATTTCGTCCCTGGCTCTATCGAATCGCCACCAATCAGGCAATTGATCTTTGCCGTAAAATAAAACGGTATCGGGTTGTGAGTATCGACGAAACTTGTGATGCCAATCCCGATTCCGCCAAATTATCGGATTTGTTGATTGGTGACGAAATAGATCCGGCACTCAATTCCATTAACGGCGAACAAACAATTCAGGTGCGTAATGCAGTTGAACGCCTACCGGATTTTTTGCGGCAAGTTCTCTACATGGTCTATTTTCAAGGAATGAGTTACCGAGACGCTGCCGAATCGCTTGGAATCCCGTTCGGAACAATTAAAAGTCGGCTCAATATCGCCGTGAAAAAATTGAACTATTTACTCGCAGATAACGTATGATATTTAAGAAAAAACGGCAATTCGTCATGAGAACCTAAAACGGAAGCAATTCCATTAAATCACCGCAATATAAGCCCAATAAAAGAGTTGGAGTTTTTCGAAAAACAAGACAAATCTCCAACCAGTTACCGTATCTAACGGTTGATGGCTTGGTGTTTGTGAATTTCCAATCCGTTAAAAAGTTCTCTTGACGAAAACGTCACTTTTTGTGATACTGTCGTATTATCCATCAAAATCTGTAAAATTTATCATCACTACAATGAGCGATTTAGACCGTGAAATGTTGTTGGGCTATTTGATGAATGCCCTAGAAGATGACGAACTCGCTTATGTTGAGCGGCAATTGCGTTGCCAACCGACATTGCGAACCGAATTGGCGATACTGCAAAAAGAACTGTCGCCATTGACTTACGTTTACGAATCGGTTGATCCTCCGTACAATCTCGCCCAACGTACTTGTCATCGACTTTGGAAACATCTCGACCAACAATTGGAACAAGAAAACGATTGTATCGACAATTTTGTTCCAGAAACGCCGCTTGGTTCTATTATTACCATGACTATTCCGGCTTCGCATTTCGATGACGATTTTACTGTTGCGAATCGTTCTACTGTCAATTCTTTAACAGCTCATTCATCCGCAACCGATTTTTCGGTTTCCAACCATGGCGTTGACAATTGTTCGGAAACGTTGGAAAAGATTTCGACGGTTTCTCCGTCACATCAGCATTCGCCGATAATTTCAGCAACAACCTCGACAGAATCTTCCAACAATAAACGCTTAATTCGACGGTTTCCGCGTTACCGTGAACATTCGGCGGTTTCGCCTGCCAATCCGGTTCGGAAAAATCACCGCTGGTTTGACATAGCTATATCTGTTGCGGTTGGTATTTTTATTGCGGTGATTGCGTTTCCGGCGATCAACTATATTGGGAGTCAGACGCGAAATTATTTTGCACAATCTAAAATTCATGAGATCAATAAAAGTATTGATCACTACACGCAAATTCAGGGATTACCGGAAAAAGCGGCGCCGGTTGAAAATTCTTCGCCGATCAATTTGGCTCAATCCGATTGGCAAGAGCTGAAGCCGACACAATTTCCAGTTATGCTTACCGATGAGGCAACTCATTTGTCCGGCAATTCTATTCCATTTGAATTATTTCCGGGGCTTCTGAAATCAGTTTCCCAAAATTCTACTCTGTTTGGTTTTTCCGAACCTCGTGGTCGGGATATAATTCTTGGTCAAACTCAAACCAATAATCATTCCGCAATAGACGTATTTCTTCCGGATTCGCACGAATTTATTGATCAGACATTGATTTCGGAAGTCAATCCGCTTGTTTCGAAGATTGATGGTTCGACGGTTCAGACTGCTTATGGTCAAAATGTTCTGTTTCACAATGGTCGCATATTCTTTCGGATTTTGCCGGTATTCGCACCAAAAGAATAATCTTGTATTGTTCTGAGATTATTCCAACGCCGGACGAACATCTTTACCGATGGACTGGAATCGCGTCCAATATTTCCGGTTCGGTGTAATTGTCAAGAATTTTTGTTGTTTTGGAGGCGAATATTGTTGTCGGAGGGCAAAGAGTTTTCTTGAACGAGGAACAGGTTTTTGTATTCTGTTGGAGTTTTTCCTGTCCATTTCTTGAAAATGGTTGCAAAATATTGACTTGTTGTAAATCCGCATTGCAATGAAACTTCGGTTATTGATATTTGCGGATTGTTTCGAATGATCGTTTCTGCTTGACGAACACGTAATTGATTCAACACATTGAGCGGTGAAAGATTTGTCAGTTGTCGGCAGCAGAGCGAAAAACGAGTCGGACTGATTCGGCAAAGTCTCGACATTTCACGCAATGTCCATGGATGTTCGAGTTGTTCGGGAAGCCTTGCCAGTTCCTGAAAAAATGTTTGAACCATCTCCACAGATTGCGGTAACTCTTTGGAGAAAACAAAATTATTGTCCGATCCCTGAATATTTAGAAAATCATAAAGAATTTCATTGATTGTGATTGCTAACGCCGAAGCAGGACATTCTTGTCTGGCATTGCGTAAAATCCGATAAAGTTTTTTCCAGGTCGAGATAAATTTTTCCGAAAGATGAACAACTTGACCTGGATTATAAAGGAGATGCCGAATCAATTTATGTTTATCTTTTTCCGAGAGAATAATCCATGACGGCAATTTTGGGGTGTGATGACTTTGTCGGATTTTGGTATCAATCACGAACCACATTAATGTTCCGACACCGATGTTGGGGTTACCAATACGGTGAATTTGCCACGGAGGACAAACTGCCATATCTCCGATGTGGAGTTCCCAACTGCTGGTTGTGGTTTCATATCTATTTTTTCCGCTCAAAGCAAAAGTAATTTCAATTCCTTCGTTTCTGTGCCAATCAAGACCCCAATGTTGTTCCGTCACGGCACTCCAATATCCGACTGTTCGCAAACCGGAAAGAGAATTTTGAGGAATTGGTTGTCCTGGATACTGACCACGTACAAAAGATTTCAGTATTACTTCGCCGTGTTCTGCGGCTTCGGTAAGACGTGAACACGTGTCCGCACTGTAAGCGGTGTTCCCTTCTTGATAAACTGGGATGTGTACCATTGTCCGAGATTGTCGATGTTAATTCGATAACGAATAAACTGTTGTGTTGGGAGTTGTTCTGATCTGCTACACAATTTTTACAAGGAAATCAATAGAATTTCCGCAAAGTATTTATTAAACCTTCTCTCTAACCCTTCCCTAAGACAGAAGGCAACCTTTCTTTTCAGATGAAAATGACTCATTTGCAGGCGCAAATGCGGCATTTGCGCCGGCAAATACGGCGTTTGCGCCGGCAAATGCGGCATTTGCGCCGGCAAATACGGCATTTGCGCCGGCAAATGCGACATTTGCGCCGGCAAATGCGGCATTTGCGCCGGCAAATACGGCATTTGCGCCGGCAAATGCGACATTTGCGCCGGCAAATACGGCATTTGCGCCGGCAAATGCGACATTTGCGCCGGCAAATGCGACATTTGCGCCGGCAAATCCGGCATTTGCGCCGGCAAATGCGACATTTGCGCCGGCAAATACGGCATTTGCGCCGGCAAATGCGACATTTGCGCCGGCAAATACGGCATTTGCGCCG
>JAIRTV010000203.1 GCA_031254675.1 Planctomycetaceae bacterium
AAACCGTGCAAAAATTCACATTATCTTTACTGGACAAAAAAAGAACCGGATAATTTTCATCTCAAATTAACGTTTCGATTACAAGGAAATGGTAATTCAGGAATCCAATTTCGTAGCGAAAAACGTCCAAATTGGGACACTTACGGCTATCAAGCAGATGTGGACGCGAGCCTTCAGTGGACGGGTTGTTTGTTCCACCACAAACGCGCCGCCGTTGTCCAACGTGGATTTGACAACATCGTTGATCCCGATGGCAATGTTCATTCGAAACAATTTGCCGATCCTAACGAACTGATCAAATTCTACAAACCTAATGATTGGAATGATTACGAAATTATTGCCGACGGAAGCGTGATCACACTTTTGATCAACGGCAAAATGATGTGTCGTGTGGATGACAAACACGTAACAGAATCCGCCAAATCCGGCATTATTGCTCTTCAAATGCATCAAGGACCGCCGATGAAAATCGAATTTAAAAATATCCTGTTCAAAGAACTAAAAACAAAATAAATTCGTAATGATATCTATTGCAATTTTTGCAAAAATTTGGCGTCGTAACTTTGTGGTTAAAAATAATTTTGAGAAAAGTATAATTGACACTGATATTGAGAAAATTTAAAATACAATTCAGTGATAATTATCTGTCTTAACAAAACACAAATATATTGGCAACATTTTTTGTGGAGATTTACAATGGTTTCTATTCGTCAGACGGTTTTCGAGTTTGTGTTCGTTTCACTGTTTTTTGTGACGACATTATTTGTAACAAATTACGCGGAAGGGAATGAACCGAAAATAGTTACAAAATTTCTTAGTCATCTTAAAGCAAAGGATTATAGCGAAGCGGTTTTGCTTTTTTCTGATGAGTTGCGGTTTCAATGTTCTGAACAGGAACTCCGTACGGTAATGAATCGAATTGTCAATGACCAGATTCATATTGCCGGCAAACGCGACAATCGGAGAAATCGAGAAATGACCGGTGAATTACAATCGTTTGACACGGTAAAACGAACATCTCATCCAAACGGCATTTTGTATGAAACAATTTTGCGTTTCAAAAACGCTGTATTACAATGCCGTGTTGCTGTTGATAATAGTAAAATCGTTGCGTTTGAATTTCTTGCGATTCCGAATGAGCCGGTTTCAGATCATGGACCACGATTATATAATCGCACGGAAATTCTAAAAATTCTCGGCTTTGATCATTCGATTCGTGTTACTTTCCTCAGTACCGAAGGAAAAACATTGAACATGTCCGGTAATAATCCTTTTATTCTGTTTCGAAAAACAGATACTCTTCTGTTCGATAGACAAAGGAACGAATCGTACTGGACAAACCCGAAAGACGGTTCACATTGGACATCATTTATTTTGGACGATTATTCTAAAAGGGATACTAAAGAAAATTATAAAGAAGGAGTTGTTCGATACGACGGTTTACCGGCGGGAACGTATTGCGTTACGTTTAATAATCATGGTAATCTTTCATCGAAAGAATTCGGTAATATTGGATTAACCGGTGCCATTACCGTTGGCAAAGAAAATAAAAACGCAAACGTTACACAAAATTTGATTCAAGGCGGAACATTATACTCATCACACTTGAAAATTCGTTTTTTTAGGAATACACGACATGTATTTTATCCTTAAAAATCCAGCATATTTTATAATTGTATCTGAAACGAAAACCGAAATTTAAAGTGTGAAGAGTATACAATTGCGCGCAATTGATGCTGATTCCGGTGAAACAATCAAAAATGTTCAAATAAACCAATTGAAATGCGATCAGTTTCCTTCAAGTTATAATGGAAATTGGTGGCAATTTTACGAATCCAGTGTGGTTACTCATCTTTTTCCGGGACGATATAATTTTTCCGTTTCAAAATCGATTCAGTTTCCTGAAGACCGTGTCTATACACCGGTTAATGAAAAATACGGAACGGAAATTATTGACGGTAAAGAATCGGTTGTCGAGGTTAAATTGCGTTCCCGTTCGCAAACCGAAGAGGAACTCAATAAACGTTGGAGATTTATTATAACAGGAACTGTTCGCGATCTTGAAGATAAACCGTTACCGTTTGCAAAAATAAAAATCACGGGTTTCTCATCACCTCACTCCGGTTCGGCATCGGTTACTGCTGATGAAAACGGATATTACTCATTCCGTTTTTCCAATGATATGATTACAAGCATGCATCGTACTTATCCAGAAAAACCGACACAGGAAAAACCTAACGTTTTAAAAATTGCAATCACTGCCTCACATTCGGGTTTTGTCTGGAAAGGAATTCGAACCGCCGATGGAAATATCGTTTCCGATCAATTTTTGATCAAAGAGGAAAACTTAGGTGGTAAATTTTATCGTAACGATTGGCATTATATGTCCACTGTTGAACCGGAACCAACTGATCAAGTCAAGAAAACACACAATTATCATCAGGAAAATGCGGTGTATCCGCTCAAGCCGACTGAAATCAATATGGTTATGCAACCGTCTGTTCACTTTGATGGTGTTGTTGAGTTTGACGAACAACCGGAAAAATTGGAGGTACGCCATTTTTGGAAACACGCCGAAGTCATCTTTGATCTTCCGCGTGCGGAGCGCGCGTCAGACCAACCGGTTTTTTATGGCGAACTCAATGATAATTTCCGTTTTGAAATTGATGTGTTGCCGCAAGATATTGATGTTCAATTTGCTATTTCCTCATTTCTTCCGAAGTCTTGGCAAAACGATTCAATCGTTTCAAAAACTGATTTTTTCAAATTGCCGCCAACCGGAAATTACAAAGTTGTTCTTCATTGGAAAACAGAAACAAAAAAC
>JAIRTV010000208.1 GCA_031254675.1 Planctomycetaceae bacterium
TCACAACTTCCCGAAGCAATTCGGCAAATGATTGACAGTCCGAATCCGTTTTTGCTGGATATTGTGATTCCGTATCAGGAACACGTGTTGCCAATGATTCCCGCCGGAACAACCGTTCAGGATATGATTCATCGGTAATTTAGTTACGACAACGCAATAATCTACCCGCCAACACCGCTAATCTGCTATTTTACTGACAGCCGAAAAGCGGTATGATGTCATGTTATTTTTTGTGTGGAGCGATATTGATTGTCAATATTGTAGCATTTTTCCGGCAACCGTCAACTCAATTGGGTTGGTTTTAGAATCTGTCAGAATTTTTGGAACGACGCGATTCTTTTCGTAAAATGCTTCTTGTTTTGCTCGTTTGGCAATTATTCTTTTGTGTTACGCGCGATTGCCAAAGTATTTTCTGTTCATCATCACAAACCACAAATCACATTAGTTGTGCCTTCTTGACTTTGGCTGATCATCGTATTATATTTAATAGTTGTCGGTGTTTTTTATGTTTAACGACATGTTCATCGTTATCTGTAATTATTATCGAAATATTTTTTGTTTGTTCTTGCCGGAGAAATAAACATGATTTTTTATCAAATTACATTTGGTTTTTATAATAAAAATACGCTTGATGAAGCCATAGACATTGTTGAGAATTATCTCGACGCACTTGTCAGAAATGGTCAGATTGATCAAAATTATACCGTTATTCCTTGGCAAAAACAGGTTGTTGCGTATATTAACGCGGTTGGTTTGGAAGCAGACCTCTCAAAATCTCATAGTAATTACGGAAAAGAACTTCTCAATAAAGTTGAAAAATTTTTCAAACAAAAACCCGTTTGGAATTGTAACGAAGATTTTCCGCCAAAACAGAAAGCAATTTGGAAAAACGCTTCGTTTTTGTATCTTTTTACGAATAATTATCACCATGATTCGCCACTACATCGTGGTGATAATAATGACATGGTGCCGTTGTATCGGGTGCCTGTAACCGATAGTGAACGTGAAGATATTTATTGTTGGCAGGAATATTACCGCGAATGTGACAATATTTGGATGGGAAGCGGTAAATTTGAAATAGCCGCTTACCAAATGCTTGCCGACCCTCGTAGCGAACTCTCTTTGCGCGGACGGGAATCATGCCTCGCTATCGAAAAAGCAACAGGAATTCCCGTGTATTATTATTTGTTGCGATATTTCGGACGCAAAAAAGAAAACGAGAAGCAACGAAAATGTCCTTGTTGCGGTAATTCGTGGTTTGTCGAATATCCGCAACAATCCGTTTATAAACCCAAATTATTTTATCAATTCGATTTTCAATGCCCAGATTGTCGTTTGGTTTCGAATCTTGCTGATGGTGAAGTTAAATTAAATTACGCAAAAATCGGCGAATAACCTTAGTCGTCAACAGATCAAATGCCAACGAAATGACCACTCTGAAATATTACCAAAAAATATCACCCAAAAAGTATTTTTCGAGATTGTAATTGAGTCTATTGCAATCTTGGGTTTTTGAGGTATATTTTACGATTGTTAATGAATGATTTTTATATTGTTGCAAAAAAATATTCAAGTAAAAATTTCGACGAGAATAATTGTGGTGAAAATTTTGCTTGGTTATTTCGGATGACAAGATCATTTTTGCTAAGACATTATAAAATTTGTTTATTTCTGTTTTCAACTTATTTTTCACACACTTTTAACGAAGTTTTTAACCTTCAACACCTTTCTACTATGACAGCAACAATTTATTACGACAAAGATGCCGATCTTTCCCAACTTAAAGGCAAAACAATTGCGATTCTTGGTTATGGTTCGCAAGGTCATGCGCACGCTCAAAATCTTCGAGACAGCGGTTGCGAAGTGATCGTTGCCGAAGTCAAAGGAACTCACAATTACGAGTTGGCGGTTCAGGACAAATTCAAACCGCTCACAACAGAAGAAGCCGTGAAACGTGCCGATTTGATCGTGTTGACGTTGCCCGATGAACTTCAGGCAAATATTTTTGAAACGCAAATACGCCCCAACCTTTCCGAAGGAAATCTGATTATTGCCACTCACGGCTTTAATGTTCACTATGGTCAGTTTAACATGCCTAAAGGAGTTTATGCGATTCTTATTGCTCCCAAAGGACCTGGTCATTTGGTACGAAGTGAATTTACCAAAGGTGGTGGTGTTCCGTGTTTGATTGCTCTTGGCGAAGGGGCAGGCGACAAAGAACGGAAAATCGGACTCGCTTATGCCAAAGGAATTGGCGGAACACGCGGCGGTGTTATCGAAACAACTTTTGCCGAGGAAACCGAAACCGATTTATTTGGAGAGCAAGTCGTTCTTTGCGGTGGTGTTTCCGCGTTGGTGCAAAAAGCGTTCGAAGTGTTGGTCGAAGCCGGTTATCAACCCGAAATGGCTTATTTCGAATGTATGCACGAACTCAAATTGATTGTCGATTTGTTTTATCAAGGCGGTTTGAATTACATGCGGTATAGTGTTTCGAATACAGCGGAATTTGGCGATTACACACGTGGTTCCCGAATTATTACCGACGAAACAAAAACCGAAATGAAAAAAATCTTAACCGAAATTCAAACCGGTGAGTTTGCCAAAGAATGGTTGCTTGAAAATAAAGTCGGTGCTCCAAAATTCAAACGAATCCGAGCCATTCAACGGCAACACCAACTCGAAGAAGTTGGTCGCCGACTCCGTAAACTCATGTCTTGGATTGACGCAAAAGAATTTTGATACGAAATTCTAAGAAAAATTTTGATAATATATCAGTAGAAATTCTATTTGAAACACTCAAAAAATAGATAATTAAAAGGTAGGCAACTTTCTGACAAACGAAGGTTGCCTATCTGAGGTTGATTTATTTTTGACGAAAATTTTACTGAAATGTTACTAAAATTGACTGTTCTCAGGCAATGTATGTTTGTCTTGTTTTTTATTTGTATTGCTTTAATTGAAAGGTAAAACCATGCAACGGCGTGATGTTTTGAAACTTGGTATGGCGAGTGGACTTGCTGGTTTTTCGTCTCTTTTTTCCGATGGTGTTCGGGCGGACGACAAAAAAGTATTGCAGGGAGCGAAGTATGACAAACTTCCGCAATGGCGGGGTTTTAACCTGTTGGAAAAATTCTACGGAAAAAATAATCGTTTTGTTGAGGATGATTTTCGTTGGATCAGTGATTTTGGTTTCAATTTTGTTCGGTTGCCGATGGATTACCGACTGTGGATTCTGGACAATGATTGGCGCAAAATCAATGAAAAAGTTCTTGACGAAATTGACGAAGCGGTTAAATTTGGAGAGCGTTACGGTATTCACGTCAACATTAATTTTCATCGTGCGCCTGGTTACACGGTGGCGAAACCGGCTGAGCCGAAAAGTGTTTGGACGGATCCGGAAGCGTTGGAGGTTTGCCTGTTACACTGGAAAACTTTTGCAAAACGTTACAAGGGTGTTTCAAATGATTTGGTTAGTTTCAATCTTTTCAATGAACCGGGTAATGTGGAACCGATTTTGGCTCAATGTGTTGCGGTTCACAAGGCGATTATCAAAGGAATCCGTGAAGAAGATCCGAACCGATTGATTATTTGTGACGGTTACGAATGGGGTAACAAACCGTTTTTTGATCTTGTTGACCAACGAGTTGCTCAAGCGACGCGCGGTTATGCTCCGATGGAAATTTCCCATTACAAGGCGAGTTGGATAGGAAATAGTGACAATTTTCCGGTTCCGACTTGGCCTATTATTTCCGGCAATGGTTTACTTGTATCGGATTCCAAGCGGGAGATTAAAGAGGAATTTCGAGGGGCGTTGGTGATTTCGGGACAATTTCCGAACGCAACGAAATTGCGGTTACGTGTTGGTACTGTTTCCGGTACGACATTGTTTGCTGTTTTTGCTGACGGCAAAACTATTTTTGAACATCAATTTAAACCGGGAGCTGGCGAAGGCGAATGGAAAACGGTTGTGTTCAAAGAGGAATGGAATACTTATCAAAACATTTATGACCGTGATTACGAAACGATTATTCCGGCGGGAACACAAAAATTGGAATTTCGTGTTATGCGTGGTGATTGGTTGACGTTGACGCAATTTGCGGTTCAGAGCGAGCAAGTGGAAAAAGAAACCGTTATCAGTTTATCGCCGGGTTGGCAACAACCGCCGTCGAAATTTCAGTATCGGGAATCACAAAATGCTTCGGGACATACTGCGGAATTGCTTGGTGGTGATGTTAAAGACCAAATGTGGTTACGAAATCGGTTGGAATCTTGGAAAGAGTTACAAAATCAAGGTTGTGGTGTGATGGTGGGCGAATTGGGAGCGTATTCGCCGTGTCCACATGATGTTGTGTTGCGTTGGTTGGCGGATTGTCTTGCCAATTGGCGCGAAGCCGGTTGGGGATATGCGTTGTGGAATTTTCGTGGTAGTTTTGGTATTCTGGACAGCGGACGCCCCGATGTCCATTACGAAAATTTTCACGGACACAAACTTGACCGTAAAATGCTCAAATTGTTACAAGAAAACTCCTGAACTTGAACTTCTATGTCGGTTCATCCCTGCCCTGAACCATTCAAATATTGCATGGTCAATGTTGTACAAGCACTTTCGTTTGACGAACTTCCATAAACGCTCAATCAAGTTCGGGGAATCGTCCGGCAGAAACATCAAGATGATGCCAAGCGATTCCGCCTTTGGTGTAATCCTTGATATGTTTTCGAACAGTATTGACGTGAATGCCAATCAACATCACGGGCATCAACAAAAGCAAAACGTTGATTTTTTTGTTTCAATATTCTGTCAAAAAAATTGTTGAATATTTGAAAAGATTTAGAAGCGTTTGAGAATCGACTCAATGTCTATTTCAAGGGGACCGAACCAGTCTGTGACGACTGCTTTTGAACCATCATTGCTGACAGCA
>JAIRTV010000104.1 GCA_031254675.1 Planctomycetaceae bacterium
TTGATAGTATGAAGTTTTTGGGTGAACTTGAGTATTTATTTGACATGAGGACGGGAAAGCAGATTACTTTAAGTAAATCCGCATATCAAACATTATCTCAGTTTGGCAGTAAGAATCAAAACGTAAGAGAATGGATATTGGAACTTATTGAAAAAATGGATCTGTAAACTGTCAGCCAGATAACCGTTACAACCGAAAACACCTTGCCAAACAGTATATTAATGTTATGGAATCAATAAGAATAAAATAACAAAAATTATGACCAAAATGGCAATAAAACTAGAAAATCAATTTTAGAGCGTATTCAAAATTATTACAAATACGCTCTAAGCATGATCAATGAATTATTTCCGGCCAAACGCCTTCAATAATAGGTACGCCTTCAATTTTTTGAGGATCAATCACAACATGTTTAATCAATTTTCGTAACCATGTATAAACAATATGAACAGAACCGTCTTTTGTTTGAATAATCGCAGGATAAGAATATTCGCCTTTTTGATCTTCCAAAACGCAAACGGCATTCCATTGAACTCCGTCTTTGGAAACAGCAAGATTGAGAACACTTCGTCCTTTACCCTGTACGTTATTATTTTTGTCGGCTTGATGTGAATGATTGTAGATAAGTAACTGCCTTCCATCATTTAATGTTACGGCATCGGTGCCGCTATTCGGATTAGGCAAATTGAGGTCAGACATTTTGCTCCATGTTTTCCCATTGTCTTCAGACCAAAATTGTCGCAAATTTCCCGAACCGGAAGTGTTGTTCCGACAAATCATTTGAAGACGATTGTCCGAATAACGTAGAAAACTTCCTTGAGTTGAACCGCCTTCCGTTTTGGCAATATTAAGCGGTTCACTTGTTGTCCAGGTGACACCATAATCTTTGGTTGTTGTTACAGAGCTGTCATGGTTTCCGATTTTGAAATTGCTTGCACAAAGAATTGTGCCGTCATCCAATTGAATTGGTTTGTTTTTTGATGGACCGATCAATTCCTTAGCGAAACGTATTCGCCCTGTCCAAGTTTTTCCTTCATCGAAAGAAAGTTGACGTTCTCCACGCCAACGATAATGTGTTGTGTCATTGGCGTCATCGACTTCTGTAACTTTATAAAATAAAATCAACGGACCATTTTTCGGTTGAAACAGAACAGGATTCCAACAAGGACGATGGTTACCTCGTTTATCAATTTGTTCTCGAATTTTGACGGGTGGGGTCCATTTTCCGTTTTCTGTACGGGAAAACCAAATGGAACAGTCAGGGTGATTTTCCACGGTGCCTCCGAACCAGGCGGCAACAAGTTCACCGCTTGGAACTTGTTCAATCGTGGAAGCGTGGCACGATGGAAATGGAGCGTGAACGAAAATGAATTCTTTTTTGATCAAAATTCGATTCAAACTTTCAAATTCAGTTTTGTCCACATAAAGTGGTTCTAAGGCTTGGCACAAACTTACGGACAGAAACAATACGGAACAAATTCCGAACAATACTGGAAAACGTAACATGGAAACCTCCTCTAAAGGTTAGAGAAATAAATGTAAAAAACAAACAATCGAAACAAAATTCAAAGGATGTAATCATTCATGATGAAAAATTATAACTGTACCGATAATTTAAATCATTACCTCTTTATCTTAATTTTCTTTACGATCCGAAAAGAATTTTTTGAACTTGTCGAACATCCACATCAATCGCGATTTTATTCTGGAGAGCGGCAAGACCGGCAAGCGTTCCTGCGGCAGCTCCAATAGCCATACAAATATTGTGAACTCGATAGGATGAACACGCTTCATGCGAACCACTGATACAACGACCCGCCATCAACAATCCATCAATATCACGTGCGATCAAACAACCGGCTGGAATATCGTAAGGTTGATCGCGTGTCGGTATTCCCTGGTTGGCAAAATTTCCGATACGTCCTTCTGCTTGACCACTTCCGGTTGGGTTATGAATATCAATCAAAAATGTTGCGCCGCGCACAACAGCATTATTCCAAGACCGACCGGTTTCTAAATCATTCCGAACAAGGAATTGTTTCCCAAGAATGCGGCGCGATTCACGAACGCCCACAACAGCAGGCATATTGGAAATATAGGCGTTTTCGTAACCTGGAAAATTTTTGCGCATAAATTCGGTAATTTGATACGCTTGTTTTCGTCCTTCAATTTCCGCGCGGGTTAAATCTTCGACATGGAGACCACTCACAAAATTGATTTGTGTTGCGTTAATCGATGCTTCTCCGTTACGTTCCATACGATATGTTCGAATCACACCGACATTCGGCGGCAATTCTCCTTGTTTTTGTCCTCGCATGACAACTGTTTCCCATGTTTCATTGCCAATCATGCGACGTTTGGCATCTTCTTCTCCGCCGCCAAACTGTGCTTGATCCGTAAGACCTGCAATACTAAACATGATGGACATCGGTTGAACAAGACCGTCTTTTTTACGACCAATCTCAAATGCTGCTCCGGCTTGCGCGGCAACATCTCCATCTCCAGTTGCATCAATAACCTGTTTAGCATAAATCGTAACAATTCCTTCTTTGGTCAGGAATTTAACCGCACGAATCCGATTATCCTGAACTTCGGTATCCATTGCCCACGCATGTAACAATATTGTTCCGCCAGCCTCGTAAACAAAATCAGCATATTGTAAATCGAGTTTTTCCGGATCAACAAAATCAAGATCGAGACGATTGGGATCAAAACGAATTCCGGTAACTTTTTTGATCACTTCCGTAACAAACGGCGAATGAACACGTCCCATCAGCGGAATCACTCGCGCATGAACCGCCATACCGCCAAGTCGTCCATAACGTTCCGCGAGAATTGTTTTGGCTCCTTGTCTTGCTGACATGGTTGCTGCGGCAAAACCGGCAGGACCACCACCACAGACAAGAACATCTGTTTCAAAAGAACGTCCCATTTTTTCGGCTTTCAATTCTTTACCGGTTGGTTCTGCCAATCCTTGTTTAGCCAAAAAAGTTCCGACAAACGAGGTTGCCGCAACAGTTTCGAACCAGGTTCGCCGATTACAAATACATCTTTTTTTGTGCATTATTTTACCTTTCTTTGGATTTGATTTATTGATCCGACACGGGTTGTTTTATCGACTGCCCAACATCGAATGATTGTTTATTTTTACCATTAGTAACGAAAATTTCAAACGGTGTTGTCTTAACATTATCGTATTTCGGATCAATAACGAAATAGGACGGAATGTCACCGATTGATAATGGCTGTTCCGCATCTCCGCTTGAAACAAGTTTCGGTTGTCCTTCCGTAACGATTTTAGATATTCGAACTTTATACTTGCCTTCCGGTGCACCGGAATAACGCATCTGAGTTTGTATTTTTGCAACACCGGAAGAATTGGTGATTCCACAAACAACCCAGGTCGTATCTCCGTCTTGACGAATTAAAGAAACATTAACACCGTCAAATGGTTTTCCCTCTTGAGTGACCGTAATGGAACACGGATACAACGGCGGTAATTCTTCGTGAATTGATTGAGAACAACCATTCGAAATCAGTAAAACTAAAACGAAAATTCTTAATAAATATTTATGTAATATAATCATTTTTTGTAATTATTTAATCGGACAAAAAATAGTTGAGTTAATAATTCTACGAGTTGAGTTAAAACGACATACATTGTTTTAACCAATTTGAGTATTTTATTTTTGACTCTATTTATTATGGGGCTACAGTTTCTCCTCCATTAACGGAACCGAGTGCGCCCCAAACGCCATACGGCGAAGGTCCTGAACGAACCGCTTTATCTGATAAATTACCGAAATTGATTGTTTCCGAAACAAAACGAACAGAACCATCGTAAAAACTACATAACACGCCACCTGAATGAAAGGAACTAGGCGACAACAACGCCGGTGTATTTTCACCGCGAGAACAACTAGGAGCATTCGGCGGCAAAATCATATTGACGGTTGTGTAACCGGTAATGCCGTCCGCCCAACGAAGTCCGCTGTAACCGTTTGTTCCGGAATTAACTCCGTAAACGTTTTTTGTGTAATATTTTCCGTTTCGATAAGTCGTGTCATAACACTTCATATAATCTTTGGTCACTGCTGATCCAGCGGGGTCTTCTGTATCGGCGAGTACTGTTGTTGCATCGACGGCTGCCAATCCGACTTCAATTCGCATGCCATTTGAAACGGAAAAGACACATTTTTCTGCGAATGCGATTGTATTACTTGTTCCATCTGTAACATATTCAAGTCCAAACCATCGGGGATGTGAAAGCATTGCTGATCTTGGATTATTCTGATAATTTGCAGAATCGGTTGCATTTCTGGCTCGTTCAGGCCAATCTCCCATACTGACACGGTAACAAGTGGCGGCACTTGCTTCGACTCTGCCGGTTTCTTTTCCTGCCGGATCAGAAGGGCAGAGAAGAAGAGGAATTTGTGTTGCGTAAGGGTTGTTTGTTCCTGATCCGGTAACAGATCCTGTGTAAGTACTGATTCGTTCAAAAAGTGTTCCGGCTTCAGCGAAAGGAAGCAATTCAACAAACACACTTAATCTACCTGCTTGACTGTAACCTGTACCGCTGGTAGTCGTGTTTTTTGAACCCAAACTATAATTGGACGGTAACCCTTGATAAGTGTCATGATAGTTGTGGAGTGCTAAACCAAGTTGTTTGAGATGGTTAGTGCATTGCGATCTCCTTGCTGCTTCGCGTGCTGCTTGAACGGCTGGTAACAAAAGAGCGATTAAAACTCCAATAATCGCAATCACCACAAGAAGTTCGACCAATGTAAAGCCGAATCGCAAAGAGTGTGAAAGAGTTGAAAATTTTTTGGAATAACGTCGAAAAATCGAACACTTTCTGCTTGCCGTTCTTAACTCTCTACTCCATCTGTCCCCCCCCCCCCTGTCTTTTCCATTTTAACATTGGACATTTCGTCGGATTTGTTCTGATGTTTTCCAACGAGTTTCTTGCAACGTTTGTCATCGTCAATCCTCCTTATTTTTTCAAATTAAATTTCATCAATAATGGTAGCCCAAATGCTACCATTTGCAATGATGTTCCAAGTTTATTTTACATTGCCTTTTCTGTCAAGTGTAATTACACGTCAAACGGATGTAATTTTACGACAGTTTTTTTTCTTAGAAAACAGGAACGATTACAGGAGAATTTTCAAAAAAAAGATCAATTTTCTCTGAAACTTCGATTTACGAAGAGATTGGGAAAATCATTGGAAATTTTGGAAATCGCTGCTATTTTAAGGAAATCCCAAAAACACCTTTACTAAAACCAGAAAAAATGAAATAATACTTTATTTGCGTACGGTTCCTATTAAAAGATCAACTTCAGGTAGGCAATGTTTTGCCGAAACATTGCCTACCTTTGATTCTCTCTCTTTTGGACGTTTCGAATAAAAATTCCACTCAATATATTGGCAAGATCATAAGGTTTTAAAAAAGTTTTTTTGTTCTTTGACCTACGGAGGTTGTTTTGTCAAAAAATAAAGCGAAAATAAGATCGTTCAAAATAATGCCCAAAATTCATTAAAATTTTCACTGAAATCATCAATATTCAGATTAAAACTCTTTTCCATCAAATATGACTAATATAATTATTCGTGCGTCTGCTGGCTCGGGTAAAACATTCCGGTTGAGTAATCAATTTTTGCAACTCGTTTTTTGTGATTATCCGGTTGATACAATTCTCGCGTCAACATTCACGCGAAAAGCCGCTGGAGAAATTTTAGACCGGATTTTGTTACGTCTTGCCGATGCGGTTGCCGATCCCAAAAAACGCAGTGAACTCGCCGATTTTCTCGAACTTCCCGAAAATCTTGATGAACTTCTCGCAAAACTCGCACGAAATCTTTATCGATTGCGAATCTGTACTCTGGATTCCTTCTTCAACAAAATAGCGTCAACATTCGCATTGGAACTCGGACTGCCACCCGGTTGGACAATTCTGGAAGAGACAAATTCGGCACGTTATCTCGGTGAAGCGGTTCGGAATGTCTTAAGCGAATCGCATCGGAACGACACCACAAAACTAATGAATCTGTTGCAAAAAGGAGAACAAAACCGAAATGTTACCCAAGAACTTTTGGATCTGGCGTCGGGTCTATTGCCGATTGTTCGCGAAAGTACGCCAAAAAATTGGGATCACGATCATTTGTTGAAAAATACACTCGACGACTTAGAATTACAACAAATTCTCAACCGGTTTCAAAATGCGGAAATTCCCAAAAATAAAGATAAAACGGAACCGAAACAATTAATTCAAGCACGTAACGAAATTGTTCGTCTTGCGCAAAACGAAAAATGGGATGTGTTGTTGACCAAAAGATTAGTAACAAACGTCATTGCCGGTGAATTTAAATTTAGCAAAAAAGAAATTAGCGGCGATTTGCTTTATTGTCTTCAGGATTTAGTGAAACAAGCGGCGGCAGTTCAGATGAACAAGATTGTCGGGCAAACGAAAGCAACTCGGCAACTTCTTGATCTTATTGTCAAAACTTATGACGAAATATTGTTTCGGGAACGTTGTTTTTGTTTCGACGATGTAACCGAACGGCTTGGACGTAACGATTTTTCGCCAACACTGGATTTATTGGCACATCGTATGGATGCCCGAACCGATCATTTGCTTCTTGATGAATTTCAAGATACGTCAATGCCGCAATGGAATGTGATTCGTCCTTTTGCCCAAGAAACATCTTCGAAAACGAACGGTTCCTTTTTTTGCGTCGGCGATGTGAAACAGGCAATTTATGCCTGGCGCGGTGGGGTTGCCGAAATTTTCGATACAATTCAACAGGAAATTCATAATACAGTACAACAATCACTCAACGCTTGTTATCGTTGCAGTCCAATAATTATTGAAGCGGTAAACAGTTTATTTGAAACGATTGCAACAAATGCGGCACTGACAAAATACCATGAAGCCGCTCAAACATGGAACAAACGATTTGAACACCATGAAACCGAGAAAAATCTATCCGGTTATTGTATTCTCGAAACAGCACCGTCCGCCAATACTTCGGACAGTAATTTTGAAACGGATTTTTCGTCCACGGAGGAAGAATCGGATGATGTTGATGATGACAAAATATTTGTACAATATACAGTTGATCGGATTGCCGGATTGTACCGAACTCGTCCCGGTGCCACAATCGGTGTTCTTGTTTTACGCAACAAAAAAATTGCGCCGATTATTGCCGGACTAAAACGGTTGGGAATTGAAGCCAGCGAGGAAGGCGGAAATCCGTTAACCGATTCGGCAGCGGTTCAACATGTTTTGTCGGCAATGATTTTAGCCGACCATCCTGGCGATACCATTGCGCGGTTTCATTTGGCGAAGGGACCGTTGGCGGAATTTTTGCAATTGACCGATTATCGCAACAAATTTCAGGCGATGCGATGTTCGTTACGATTACGGCGTGAACTGATGAACGACGGATACGGCGTCGTTGTAGAACGTCTTGCGAAACAATTGGCTCCGTCGTGTAACCCTCGCGAATTTCAACGACTCGAAAAATTGACGGAACTGGCAAGACATTTTCAGAAAACAGCATCCGGTGTGCGAACAGAACGTTTTATCAAAATGATTCTGACGAAAAAAATCGAAAGTCCCACCGCATCGCCAATCCGGATTATGACTGTTCATAAATCCAAAGGACTCGAATTTGATATCGTCGTTCTGCCTGATCTCGACATGAAATTGATTCGCGAAACACCTCAAGTTATTGTTGCACGAAAATCACCAACCGAACCGATTGATTTCGTTATTCGCTACGTAAATAAAGATTTACAACAGTTACTGCCTGAACATTATCAGAAAGCCTTTGAAAAACGGATTCAGAATAATATTCAGGAATCACTTTCCTTACTTTACGTTGCATTAACACGCGCGAAACATGAATTGGTGATGATTGTTCCGCCGCTCAGCCAAAAAGCGTTAACAAATTTAGCAAACGGTCAGCCAACATTTACACTAACATTCGCCGGAATTTTACGAGCCTGTTTTGCTCCACGTCAAGCCAATTCCGAACCCAAAATTCTGTTTCAAATCGGTTCCGAAAATTGGTTTCAGAAATCAATGTTCAAAAAACCTGAAACAATATCACAATCAATTCTGAAACAGGATTCATTGGATTATTCGCTGGCGAAACGCCAAGAAAATCGGTTGCAGCGGAATCTTTTGCGTGTTTCGCCGTCAAGTCTCGAACTAAAACAAAATACGTATCAATCCGGTTTTTCGAAACTTAATCGCGAAGACGCTCTTCTGTGGGGAACAGCAATTCACGCTTGTTTCGAAAACGGTTTGCGAAATAATCCTTGGCTCGATCAAGGATTGCCCGATGCTGATTTTTTGTTGCAAATTGTCAAATCCGCAATCATGGGAAAGAAAGGAACAATTGATCCGCATGAAGTTGTCAACGATTTTTTAGAATCTTGTAACAAACCTAATATTCGAAACACATTGTCGTTGTCGAATTACGTTCTAAAAAATCGAACAGTCCATGTGGAACATGAACGTCGTTTTTCCGTTTTGTTGGACAATCAGCAATTGCTTCATGGTTCGATAGACCGTTTGGTGGTTTTTCGGGAAAAGGGAAAAACGGTCGGATTGGAAATTATTGATTACAAAACGGATCGTTACGATAAAAAATGTCGTCTTGAAAAATTTATCGACGGACGCCAAAAAATGTACACACCACAACTGGAAGCCTATCGTAACGGAATGTCCCGACTTTACGGTATTGACTCTTCGGCTGTCTCGGCAAAACTGCTTCTCATCAATATTGATGTCGTTCGGAAAATCTGTTAAAATTAATATGTGTTATTTTTATGTATTCTTTTATTGCTTCTGTTTTGTGAGTATTGATATTGAATGAGGTTCGTTGTCCATTGATAAACATTTCTGTACTGATCAGGCTTTGGTTCAACGATTAATACAAAATGCGAAAATTATCGTATTGAAATATTGAATACAGTCCTCGTTTGTAACGATAGTAATAATAGATACAAATATTTTGGGTTTCGATTTTTTACAAAATTTATTTATAACAAAATCTATGCGGACGAAAATTCTTTTAACGGGATGTTTGGGACAAGTTGGTTACGAATTATTCCAAACACTTTCGCCATTGGCGGATATTTGCGGTATTGATGTTCAAGACGTTGATCTTTCCGATGGTTTGGCGTTGGAACGATTCCTTCGACATTTTGAGCCGATTGATTTGATTGTTCATCCGGCAGCATTTACGGCGGTTGATTTAGCGGAAGAACAACCCGATTTGGCGCGGGCGGTCAATACGGAGGCTTCGCGTCTTTTTGCAGAGGCAGCGGCGCAACGAAATATTCCAATGATTTATTATTCAACGGATTATGTGTTTGACGGCAATCGGTCTTTGGATTTATGTTACGCGGAAAACGATTCAACTTCTCCGCTTTCAGTGTATGGATTGACAAAATGTAACGGTGAAACGATGGTTCGAAAAATTTGTCAAAAACATTGTATTTTGCGTCTTTGTTGGGTTTACGGTCTTCGCGGCAACAATTTTTTCCGAACAATGTTACGTTTATATCAGCAAGGCAAAACGCCCAATGTTGTTTCCGACCAGATTGGTTCGCCGACCTGGTCGCGAATGATTGCGATGACCACAGCAATAATTGTGTCGAAAATCATAAATATTCCTCATTCCGAATTTCCGTGGGGAACTTATCATGTGAGTGCGGGTGGAGTGGCGAGTTGGCACGAATTTGCGGCGGCAATTTTTGTTGCAATGAATCAACACACCGGACAAGAAATTGAATTACCGAAACCAATTTTGTCGGCGGACTATCCGGTTAAAGCAATTCGTCCCAAAAATTCCCGATTGGACAACAACTTACTTGCCGCAACATTCGGATTGAAACTTCCCGATTGGCAAACACAACTTGCCTGGTGTCTTGAAGCGATACAAAATAAACCTTTTCGCTAACCGCTCTCGAACACAAGAGTATTTTATGTTGATGCTTATTTTTGTAATTGCTGAAAGGCGTTGATATTCTTCCGCTGAAATTTCAGGAACGGTTGGAATTTTCGATAAAGAAACGCGATATGTTGCAACGGTTATAGTTCGCATTCAAGAAGTCGCAAATCAACATCATCAACCAATCGGCAACTGCCAATATCCGTCGGCAAAATAAAACGAAGTTTGCCGAATTCAGTTTTTTTGTCGTGCCGCATCAATTCAATTGTTTGCTTCCGATCAACTCCATCAGGCATTTCCGTTGGCAATCCCAATGCTTGATGCAAACGAATTTGACGTTTCAAAAATATTTCATTGACCAATCCCGCTCGTACCGCAAGCCGTGCCGCACAGATCGAACCGATAGAAACCGCCAAGCCGTGCAGTAACGTAAAATGACTCTGAATCTCAAAAGCATGAGCAAAAGTATGTCCGTAATTCAGTAACACCCGACGACCCGCCGTTTCAAATTCGTCTTCCGCGACAATTTGTGCTTTAATCCGGCAACAATCCGCAATAATTTGTTTCAATATTTCGACATGGCGAATATTGATTTTTTCAATATTGGCTTCAAGAAATTGAAACAGTTTGGCGTCTAGCGAAACTCCATATTTGACAACTTCACCGAGTCCGCTTCGGTATTGGTTTTCGGGCAATGTTTGTAACGTTTTTGTGTCGATCAACACTCCGAGTGGTTGGAGAAATGCTCCGACCATATTTTTTGCTTTCGGCAAATCAATTCCGACTTTTCCGCCAACACTGCTATCCACTTGGGCGAGAAGTGTTGTCGGAACCTGAAAAAAACGAATACCGCGTGCATAAGTTGCGGCAATAAATCCGCCAAGATCGCCGACCACGCCGCCACCAACCGAAATCAAAACGGATTTTCGGTCAATTCCTTCTTCGAGCAAGGTTTCCCAAAGTGTTGTTGCTGTTTCGATGGTTTTGCTTTGTTCACCAGCCGCAATCGACAGAAGATGAACATCAATTCCTGTTTCCGCAATAGATTCGGCAACTCGATGAGCATAACCGTGCTGAATAACATTTTCGTCCGTTAATATAACCGCGGTTGAAATCGGTTGAAACGTTGTGAGAAAAGAACCAATATGCTCCAGATTTTCAGCGCCAACTTCAATATCGTAACTACGATTACCAAGCGCAACTGAAATAATTTGTAAATCGGACATGGTAATAACCTTACAACACCATTAAATTTATTTTTTTAGGTTTTGAAAATTGAGAGTCATCACGGTTGCGATTTCGTTTTTGTATTGTTTGTCGATTCCGTTCAGGCAATCGTTGATGTCATTTTGGAAATTCTCGATAAGGAAAACACGATGCTTATCGGAGTTGACATTTTCGGCGTTGGTATGTTCTGAAATGATTTTGACGGTAACATTGCCCAAATTGTCGGAAAGTTCCGACGGAAAATCATTGATTCGGAAAAATAATTTACCGGAAACTTCGGCTGTCCAGACTTCTTCGCAACCGATCTTTTTTGG
>JAIRTV010000106.1 GCA_031254675.1 Planctomycetaceae bacterium
TTAATTCGGATGAAGTTGTTCAGTCTATTACAAAAGTTTTCACAGGAACGGAGGGTCTTGAAATGGAAACCACGATTAAAAAAGGATTCATACAAGAAGCAATGGAAATCGGCGAAGCAAAAGGTGAAGCCCGAGGCGAAGCAAAAGGTAAATTGATAGGACGTGTCAACACAATTATTGACATCTTAAACGATAAATTCGGGCAAGTCCCCAATGATATTGTTGACGCTCTTCATCGACGAACCGATGAAGTCGCATTAAGATCATTGGCAGTCCATGCCGCAAATTGTTCCTCGTTGGATGATTTTGCCGCTGATTTATAAGATGTTCAGTTTAACCACAGGATACGTAACGTTTTATCGCAAAGAATATTTTTGATTCCAAACCTTTGTGTTCTTTGTGATATATTTCAAACAGTAACAATAGGCATTGTGTAGAATAGTATGATAAACTTCGAACCGATGAAACAAATACCCGGAATACTTGCTTTGGAGGATGGTCGTTGTTTTCCCGGTCTTTCGGTTGGGTTTGACGGTCTTTCGACTGGCGAAGTTGTGTTCAACACCTCAATGACCGGTTATCAGGAAGTTATTACTGATATGTCTTATGCCGGTCAAATTGTTACGATGACTGCGCCGCAGATCGGTAACACCGGATTCAATAATGAAGATCATGAATCAGTGAAACCGAGAATTCAAGGACTGTTGATGCGTGAAATTTCGTGTCGGGCTTCCAACTGGCGGGCAACGGAAAGTCTTGATGATTTTTTGAAGCGGAATCAAATTGTTGCGCTTTCTGGAATTGACACGCGGTCGCTTACCAAACATCTTCGGGATCATGGTTTATTGCGAGGCGTTATTGCTTCCGGCGATTGGGATTCGGCGGAACTAATTCAGAAAGCCAAAAATTCACCACGTTTGGAAGACATTGATCTGGTTGGTCAGCTGACCGCCTCCAAACCGTTTGAATGGACAGAACCCTGTCCGTGGACATCTCATTCCCACAACAATTTTTCCAAAGGTTTGAAGAAAATTATTGTTTATGATTTTGGCGTAAAACAAAATATTTTGCGGTCATTGGTTTCAATTGGGGCGCGGGTTTTTGTTGTTCCGGCGTTTACGACGGCGGACGAATTGCTGGCAATGCAACCGGATGGGGTTGTGTTTTCGAATGGTCCTGGCGATCCGGCGCGGCTTGGTTCTGTTGTTTCGGAAATACAAAAACTGATTGGCAAATTGCCGATGTTTGGGATATGTCTTGGGCATCAACTTCTGGCAAGAGCGTTTGGCGCGACAACATACAAGATGAAATTTGGTCATCGCGGAGCGAATCAGCCGGTTCTTAATAAAACAACAGGACAAGTTGAAATTACATCGCAGAATCACAGTTTTTGCATTGACCCAGATACGTTGCCGAATTATGTTGAGGTGTCGCATGTTAATTTGAATGACAGTACTGTTGAGGGGTTGCGTCACCGTGAGTTGCCGATTTTTTCCGTGCAATATCACCCCGAAGCCGCCGCCGGTCCCCACGATGCCGCTTATCTGTTTGAAGAATTTCTATTTGGAAAAAAAGTTTAACAGAGATACTTTTCTACTTTGAACGATAACCCAATTCGTTCTTTTCGTTGAATCGCCAAAAACGCAAAATTTTCAAATTATAGATTCCATATTGATGATCGGGCAGGCAGTATTCTTTGCGTCTCTTGTGAAATCTCAGCATACTTTGTAGTTAAAATTGACTTTCACCACAAAATGACTAATTGATAATAGAATGAATCTAACTAAATTCACAACCAATTCTCGAACGTTAGAAAAAAAATTAAAAATTCGTATTGGAGAAATTTCGGATTTTTTGTATATTACGTCGTTTTATTTTACAGGAACCGGAAACATAGAGCAAAAATTTCCGGCGGGTGCCGAAAAGGAATTCAGGTACAATAATGAACAATTTCAAACTATTAACAACAAATTTGGTGATTTTAATCGCCTTAACTTCTTATAATACAAACGTTTTCGGAGATGATGCCACTAATCGTTTTGCAGCGGCAAAGTCATCGTTTGATCTTAAACAGTATGAGCAAGCCCGAACTGCATTCGATACTTTTATCTCTCAATATCCGAACCACGCCCAGTCAACCGCTGCAATTTATTATCTGGCGGAATCACTGTTGTACCTCAAACAATATGTTTTAGCTGAATCTCAATATCAACGGCTTCTTGCAATCGGTTTGAACGATCCTTTTGCCAGAGCCGCTTTGTTCCGTTTAGCTGATATTCCCTATCTGCAAGGGCAATTTAGTATTGCGAAACCTCGTCTGGAAGAATTTGTCGATAAATTATCGCAAGACAATAACCTTCAATTCGTTTTGTATTATCTTGGTGATATTGCGATGCGGAATAGCACTGAGGAAAACGACGCCGAAAAAGCGGAATACTATGCCGAAGAAGCAGAATGGTATTTTGCACAGTGTGATCGTATGTTTCCCGACGGTGCCAAAAGTCTTGAAAATAAAATCGGGTTGGCGTGGGCAAAAAATCAACTCGGAAAAATCACCGAAGCCGATGCCATTTTCCAACAGTTAATGAGCAGTACCGATCCGGTTGTTGTCGAAACCGCAACTTATCAATGGGGCGTAACCTTGTTCGAACGCGGCGATTTTCAAAGAGCC
>JAIRTV010000216.1 GCA_031254675.1 Planctomycetaceae bacterium
ACACTAAAACCGGTCAAGTCGCCCTATCAATTCCCAGAAAAACTCATCAACCAGAACGTTATTGTTACGATCCACGATCACGGTGTTAATCGTTTCGTTTTTCGCATTACCGCCGAGGAAATCACTTGGGAATAACAATCAGCCAACATTGGTTGTTGTGATTGATTTTATAATTTTTGTGTTTATTAGTCCGCGGATCAACGTCAATTCTCACAGATTATTTTTGAAACAATCTGCGTCAATTAACGTTATCAGCGGACTATTTTTTATTGGTTTACCTTTTTGAAACAATGAGATTTTCGATTTAAAATCATTGGACTCTTTGTCTTGCAATTTCAAAACGAATCAAGTATATTCACAAATACATTCAATTTTTTGTTTTGATACATTGGGTACAATAAAACAATCGTCTCAGAACGATTTTTATTTTCTGTAACTTATTTATTGCAACACATGTCGAGATTTTCGATTCTCATTCCGGTTTACAACGAGCAAGCGTATTTGGAACGTCTTGTGGAACGTGTTGTTGCCGCTTGGCTTCCTGAAGGTTTAGAAAAAGAAATTATTATTGTCAATGACGCATCAAAAGATCGAACATCGGAAGTCATTCGAAAACTTTGTGAACGTTATCCCATGATTCGGACATTCGAACAGCCAACGAATCAAGGTAAAGGTGCGGCTATTCGTCGGGCGATTGAGGAGATGACCGGCGATTTTGCGATTATTCAAGACGCTGATCTGGAATACGACCCCAACGAATATCATCTTATCCTCAAACCGTTGCTGGAAGGTTATGCCGATGTGGTTTATGGTTCGCGGTTTGCCAGTCGCGAAATGCGGAAAGTGTTGTTTTATCATCATAAAATTGGAAACTATTTGTTGACATTTCTTTCAAATTTAGTTACAGGACTCGATTTAACCGATATGGAAACATGTTACAAAGCATTTCGAGGACATGTTTTGAAATCAATTCCGCTTCGTTCAAATCGTTTTGGAATCGAACCGGAAATAACGGTTAAAATTGCCAAACGCGGATTGAATGTTTATGAAGTTCCGATTAGTTATCATGGGCGAAAATACAGTGAAGGGAAAAAAATCGGTTGGAAGGATGGAATCAGCGCCGTTTGGACAATCCTGAAATATTGGTTTCTCGACGACTACGCCAAAGAATCGGATGTGCTTCAGGTTAAAAATTCACCGGATAGTCTTCGGCGTTATTATCATCATATTGTTCGCTGTTCGTTGCCTTATTTGGGTAACAAAATCTTTGAACTGGAAAGTCATGTCGGTCTCGTTTCACAACTCCTGCCGCAACGCGAAAAACTTGTCGTTTCGGATCATCGTCACGAATGTGTCCGGTTTCTCGAAAATCTTTACGATGGCAATGCTGTTGTTACGGTAATGCACTTCGATCCCGATTCCAATGCGAATACGGATCAACCCGTATTCGACAAAGAATTTGATTCGGTGTTGTATGTTCACGGTCTTCAGAAAACGGAAAATGATTCGGCAACATTGCAACAAATTTACAAAATGTTACGTTCCGGCGGGAACTTGATTCTGGTGGTTCCGCAACATCCCTCGTTATTTTGTGAACTTGACAAAACGCTTGGCTATCGGAAACGTTACACAAAACAGAATATCCGTCAACTTTGTCGGGAGACTGGTTTTCGTATTGTAAAATGTCGAAGTGTTCACACGGCGGCTTATTTTTCATGGTTGTTCAATGGTATTTTTTTCCGCCGTTCCAAAATTGGGAAAGTACAACTCAAAATTCTAAATATGTTGATTCCGTTTTCCGATTTGTTATCGTTACTGTTGCCGGGCGGTAATCTTTTTGTTGTTGCAGAAAAAATAGAAACAACAAGTTAGCGAAGAGAAATCGCCCAACTAAAGTTGATCTTTTAACAAAAATCAAATATTCACTAAAATCAGACCTTACCCCTTGCAAAAAAAATGAAAAAATGATACTATCTTAGAGATTTCTTTTTTGATAGGCTGTTTTCACTTCGGAAACGTTCCGAAATGAATAGCACAAAAATATTGAATTGTCTGCAAAATTTCAGAGAAAATTCAATAAAATTAAAAATTAATTTTTATTTTCTTGCTCAAAGGATAAAGAAAAACATCATGGTCACATCGACGTTGGAATTTGATTTGAAACAAACAGTTTTGTTTGATGGTCCGTTTGGTCCGATTGAAACAGAACGATTGGCTCATGCTGTTCGCTGCGATTTCACTCAATTCGAGATTCTTCGTGATGCCATCAACGAATTGGAGTTGAAGGAATTACGCGAAGAACTTAGTCCAGCCGGTCGAGTTCGGCTTGGAGTAAGTCTTTATTTGGCGGGAAGATACGAACTCGCAGCAACCGCACTCAAAAAAGGTGATAGTGGTGCTTTGACTTTGTATTATCTCGCCAAATCGTTTTTTGCGTTGCGGCGGTACGAAGAAGCCTTAAAACATTACGATCTTGCCCAAAAAGCCGGATACAGTGTTGATGTCTGCCGTCTTGGAAAAGCGGAAGTTTATCGCTATCAAAATAACCCCGAAGAAAGTCTCAAAGAATTAGACAAACTTTCCGGCGCTATCGAACAAACAGCAGAATATTTGTATCAACGCGGCGCAACAGTGGCAATGTATGGAAATCTAGACGAAGCAGTCAAATTGTACGAACGTGCTGTTGCCGCTGACAAAAATCATCCGGGAGCGTTGTTTGGGCTTGCTCTAGAACGGGAACGCGGAGGATATGACGAAGAAGCTCTTGATTTGTATCGAAGAGCCTCCGTTCACTTTCCCGCCAATGTCGGAACATTGTTCAATCTTGGGCTGCTTTACGAAGATTTAGAACAATACGATCAAGCCGTGATCTGTTATCAACGAATTCTTGATTCTTATCCAACCAACCAAAGAGCAAGGCTTTTTCTTAAAGACGCCAGAGCATCCAGCGAAATGCATATTGACGAAGAAGCACAACGGAAAAAAGATCGGATGGGTCAAATATTGAGTCTTCCGGTTTCTGATTTTGAACTTTCCGTGCGAAGTCGGAATTGCCTGAAATCAATGGGAATTACATCGCTTGGCGATCTTTGCGCTCACTCCGAACAAGACTTGCTCAACAGTAAAAATTTTGGCGAAACCAGTTTGGTTGAAATTCGTGAAATGTTGGCGCTCAAGGGGTTGCGTCTTGGGCAATTCGCATCCGACAAGCAAACCTCAGAACCGGATGAAATCGAAACTCTAAGCCCCGACGAACAAGCAATCTTATTACGTCCGGTTACCGATTTGAATTTGTCGGTTCGGGCAAGAAAATGTATGAATCGATTGGGAATTCAGACGATTGGGGAACTCGTACGCAAAACAGCCGACGAATTACTCGAATGCAAAAATTTCGGCGTAACCAGCCTCAAAGAAATTCGTGAAAGACTGACTGTCTATAATATCAAATTGCGTGGCGAATAAATTAAATTATTGGTGGTTGGTGATTCGCAATTCGTTTGTGTTCCCAACCACCTATTTTAATTTTACTGACCACGAAAACATTTTGTCTTAATCTTATGATTTGTTATGCTTATTTAAATTGCAATCGTATGCGATTTTAGTTGAGAGGATATGTCGTTAGCCGTACAGATTTTATGTTGACAATTCGTCCGTATCGCAATGAAGACCCTCCGCGTTTGCTATCGCTTTGGAAAAAGAGCCAACAACAAGGAACACGAACTCGATTGATGCCGTTTTCTATGAACACGTTGCAGATGCAAATGTTGGGGATTCCATTTTTTGATCGGCGTTCTATTCTTGTTGCGTTTGAAAATCAGGAGCCGGTGGGCTATATTCACACAACTCTCGCTCCAACAGCGGACGGTCTCAATCTGAATCGTCGTTCCGCTCACATTTGTTTTCTTTGTGTTGATCCGATTTATCAAGACCTTTGGGGAGTTGCCCGCGCATTGCTTCGAGCCGGTGAGCAATATCTTGCCCAACAAGGTGTTGAAGAAATTTATGGAGGTTCTCCACGACCTTCTGCTCCGTTTTATATTGGGTTTTATGGCGGTAGCGAACCAATCGCTTTGTTTGATTCTGATCAATATCTAATTCAAGTTTTTCTGGAAGCGGGTTATCAGATTTTTAAGAATACGGCTCGTTTTCATTTGGATTTGTCCGACTATATTCCGCCCATGACTTCGGCAATGGTTCAATGGCATTCTCGGCTTGATGTTGAATTTAACGAGATGCCAAAACCCAAAACATGGTGGGAAGCTTGTGCTTACGCTAATTTTGAATGGATTGAGGCGACCGCGTTTTTGAGTAGTCTCCACCGACCGGTTGCTCGAATTCGGGTGCGGATTGCGAATCCCGACGTGGACGACTCCCAAGTTTTGTATGGTGGTACGTGGGATGCCGGTTTAATGGATGTTCGAGTTCACCCTGATTTTTATCGTCAAGGTGTTGCGGCGTACACGCTTGCTGAAATGCTTCGCTATCTTGTTGGAAAGAATCAAATTAGGCAAATTGAAGCCCATATCGATGAAGATTCTGCGTTGATGTATCCTCTTCTCAGGTCGTTGCTTTGGAGTCAGATTGACACCGGCAAAATTTTCCGAAAAGAGATTTAAACCCGCAACATGGTTCTTCCTTTATGAAAAAAATCGGATATACTCTTAGACTTGTTCCCAACACGAATTGCCCGCGAATTACTAATAATTCCTTTACGCACTACACTTAACTCCCACACATTTAACCTATTAATTTTTATATGAAAAAAGAGATGTCTTCAACTGATCGTTGGACGGAAATTGCTTCCCAAATTGGCGGGATGAATCATTCGGAAGTTCCTGATATGGAAGAAGCAGGAGCGACGGTTGCCCAAAATCAACCGGAAATAATTGCCAATCCGCCGGCAATTCGTATGGAAAAGGTTGCTCATGTTGAACCGGATTCCTTTGGCAAAGGACTTTTGGAAGAAACTCTCCCAACTGAAACAGCAAATACCACAGAAGAAACTCCGCCGCCAGCATCGAAAAATCGCGATATAAAAAAGAAATTCTTCGAACGGTTTCCCAGAATCAATTTGTTCGGAAGTTCTACAAAAGCGACGTTGGAGGCGGTAGTCGAAGGAGTAAAATCTCCTTCGTTGAGCGGAAAATCGTTCACTTCGAGTAAACTGGAAAAAGTTCCGGTTTCTGACTATGCGTCGAAAATAGACAAAAAATCGAGCCATTCTGATTTTGAAACGGCAAGTGTTAATCGTTCGGTTTCGGATGAAATCCGTGCCGAGGAAAATTTACCCAACACAAATCCGTTGCCCAACACACAACCTGAAGTGTTTTCGCACAGTGACAACGTTCCTGAACAAACAATTTGTTCGGAGCAATCCGCGCGGGCGATTGTGGATATTTTGGATCCTTGGTCGCAGGTTGCGTCTCAAGTGGGTGCGTTGACCAATCCGCACGCTCAATCGTTGCCGAGTTCGGATGTTGATTCGCATGTTGACTTGGAATTGACGGCGAAGGTTGGCGATTCCGCAACTGTGGAAACCGGCAACACGAGAGAAAGTACCGAGAACACGGTTAATTCACACGGTCATTTTGATAAAAACGCAAAATATTACGTCAGAAAGCGACCATCGCGAAGTTTGCCATCCATGTTCGACGAGCCGACTCCCGAATCCGAAGAATCCGCAACGTTGAAAAATCTCATGGAATCCGAACTTTATGCAACCGAAGCGGAAAAACGGTTGCGTTCGATTTTTAGTGAGGACGAGAAAGAAGTAACTACATCGGAGGAAGTGAATCACCCAGGACAAAACGCGAATTATTCGGACAAGCAACACAAAGAACATTACCGTTATTCGGAAAAACGCACGACAACCGTATCGCGTTATTCAGAAATTGAAGAGAGAGAGGAACCGCAACAATCACAAACCGCTCCTTCTGACACGGAACGTTCTGATCGTCATGAGGGCAGCCGCCAACATTCGCGTGAATTTGTTCGGGAACGTGGACGGCGCGGAACTCGTTTTGAGCAACATGGGGAGAAAACGGAATACAATATTCCTTCCAAGATTCCGAAATCGGATGTGGAATCTTATTTGGAAGCTGGTGAAGGGGCATGGGATATTGAGGAGTCTCAGCCAGTTGAACGTTCTCGTGGGCGACACCGACGCGGACGAAGTATTGAAAAGCATGTCAACAGGAAGGACTATTTGTCGTCGAAATTGCCGACGAATATTTTTGAAACGTCATTAACTTCGAACGAAGAAAAGGAGTTGGTGCAGCTTCATAAAAACATTCCGAGTTGGGACGAAGCGATTGACTGTTTAATCGAAAATAATATCGCGCGTCATCTCCAATCTTCATCGCCCCGCAACAACAATAGCGGACGAAGATAAACTACAAGAGGAATTGTTTATTTTCGAGACATCACCTGCCTTGTGATAATTTTTTTATAAATGGTGAGCAACCTTTCGCCAAAGGACTTTCATCCGCGGTTGCATTGTCGCAAGACAATTCTGACCCTGTGTTGAGTTGGCAATGAGACTCGGCGCATCAATTCCATTGTAACCCTGTCGATTGTGTTCAATAGTGATCCGTTTTTGTTGCAGTCTCTATTTTTGTTCACTATCTTTTACGGATTCGGATCGTTTTGAAGTCTTAGCCGGTTTGTCGTTGGCGTCAGGAAATTTATCGTAGCGGTACAGTGTCATTCCGATTCGCCGCGACCATTGTTTACCGCATTCCGTCTTCGCCAAAACTTGAAACACCGTCAATTTCGGTTGGCGTTTATTCATTTTAGTAAGAAAGTGGCAACAGCACAAATTAAAATCAGAAATGGAATATACGCTGCAAAATTAATCACAACCGTTCGTCGGAAAGACCGTTTCGGATGGCAAGCATGACTACGTGCCAAAAGATAAGCAAGACCCATTGTCAGCATCGTAACAATAAAAAGAAACCGCATCGGAAGATACCAAAGAACCGGATCAATCAGTTTGCCGCCGGTTTCCGTAAAATAAAATAGAACGAACAAAACGATTATCAGAAATGTTACAAAAACGCCGAAACCAATCTCCTGCCAACGACAAGCATAAAGATAAAACGAAAGAAGTATTAAATTGAAGGTTTGTCCGATAAAAAAAAGTAACAACGTTCCCACCCAAAGGCGTTCCACCGGAAAATGCAAGAAAAACGCAACTAGAATTGTCAGAAACGCCGGACATAATAATCCAAACGAAAAAAAGAAACTCGAACCAATTCCGCCATGTAAAATTTGAAGCGGCGTCAACGGAGTTAATCGGAGAAGTTCATCTTGAAATGTTGATTCGATGAAAACCGTACCGAAATCACTGCCAAGAAAAACAAGTGTACAACAAGTTGCTGTAAAAAAACCGAGTTCAAAAAAATCTGTTGGCGTCAAGTTTCCGGCGAAAATCGAGCAATAGGTTGCCGAAACGAAAAGTCCGATCAAAACCAAACTGTACGCAATCAGTGTTACGTAAAAAATTCTCCGGCAACTCCGCATCCGAATCGTCAACGCAAAAACAGGATTCATCTCCTCCAATAATTGATCAAATAATTTGTTGAACCGGAACATAAAACCGTAATTTTTTTGTATCAATTTTGTTTTTTCGTTTGACCCAAAGCAACAGCAAACGCAACCGCGTGAGATTTGCAATGCGAAATGGTGATTTGAATTTCGGCAATTTGTTTGTCTTCGGCGATTTTTGCAGCGCCGCCGTGAAGATGAACACGCGGTGCGCCGCTGGATTCGTTGACGACTTCGACATCCGTCCAGGCAATTCCCGAAATCCAACCGGTTCCCAATGCCTTGAGTACCGATTCTTTTGCCGCCCAACGTCCGGCAAAATGTTGATCCGAACTTTTGCGATCCGTACAATATTGTACTTCTTGTGGCGTGAAAACCCGATCCACAAAATGAGAACCATGACGTCGAACCATTCGGTCAATCCGCTCACATTCAATAATATCCGTACCAATACCAATAATCGTCATGGAAAATAATTCATAGAAAATTATTTGCGGAAAATAAAATAATGTTCGCAAAATAATCATTGCGAACAATATTTATTGTTGATGTTGTTGCGCGGATGGTTCAGACGACAAAATCAGCAGGTAATTGTATCAGTGTTCCTCCCCACGAAAGACCAACACCAAAACCAATCAGCATGGTCAATTGGTTCGGCTGCAACATCCCACTTCGCCACGCATCAACAATCGCAATCGGAATACTACTGGAAACCGTGTTACCTCGTTGTAACATATTGTTAAAATAATTCAATTCGTCAAGATGGCAAAGTTCTTGAAGACGATCAAGCATATATTTGTTCGCCTGATGAAAAATGTAACAACCGATCTCTTCACGTTTTTTGCCGCTTTTATCGAGCAACTCTTCCACTAACGGCGGAACACGATCAATTGCAAACGAAAAAATTCCCGGTCCGTGCATTTTGAGTTGTTCTTTGGAACGAATATTGCCTTTGCCGTCGGGAAGTTCCAACGCTGTTTCCGCTGTTTTCGGGATTCGGTGTCCGCCAGCCGGAACAATTAACAAATCCGCTCCGCTACCGTCTGTGCCAAAAACGAAAGGTCCGATTCGTGTTTCGGTATCAACCGGAATTCCGGAAATCAAAGTTGCCGACGCCCCATCACCAAAAAGCGGACGACTTGCCCGATCTTCACGATTGATATATTTTGAATACGTTTCCGACGTGATAAATAAAACTTTTCTTGCCGCACCGGTTTCGATAATTCCTTTCGCCAACGACAACCCGTAAATATAACCGCTACAGCCAAGATTAAAATCCAATGCCCCACAAGATTTCGGAAGACCAAGACGTTCATGAATCAAACAAGCGGAAGTCGGTAGAAAATAATCCGGCGATTGCGTACAAAAAAGAAGAAAATCAATCTCTTCCGGTTCGCAGCATCCTGTTTCAAAAAGATTTTCCGCTGCTTTCACCGCCATATCAACCGCCGTTTCCTCCAAAGACGCAATCGGACGGCGTTCAATACCGAGTTTCGAAACAATCTTCTCCTCAGTCCAATTAGAAAAACACTGAGCAAGTTCTGCATTGCCCAGATAATTTTCCGGAAGATAATACGCAATACTTCGAATTTCCGCTTGAACGGGTATCATTTATGGTTAATCGGTTGAAGACGTGAACGGTTTGTTAGAATGGATCATCTTTGTCGGATTCTTTGTTTTCGTTATTTTCTTTGTTTTCGTTGTCGGTTGTTTTTTCTTGTTTGTTTTCTATTTCGATATTCATGGAATTGCCGTCCAATGATCCATCTTCGCCGGTTTCTTTTTGGGGCTGTTTTTCTGTTGTTTCGGTCATGTTTTCCGTTTCGGTGTTGTCATTGGTTTCTGTGTCGTTATCATTTTTGTCGTCTTGCCAATACAATTTCGGAACCGGTTGACCGTTCAAAACATTCACATATTGCTTGCAACTTAAACGATGCCGAAGCGTGGCGATTGGTTTATTGTCGAGAATATTTTCTAGGGTTTGAGGTTGCTTTTCGTGAAGACATTGGATCAAACCGGTATCGTTTACCGCGTAAATTCGATCCGTTTCAATATTAAAAAGGAAACGGTCAAAATTTTGAATGTCAAACGCATTGATTGGTGTTCCGGTTTTTCTGTCCAAAATAACCAGCCGCGATTGATTGTCCAGCGAATAAATTCGTTTCCGCGAAGCAGCGACAAATTGCCGAATTCCCGACGTAAACCATTTTTCTTTTCCGGTGAGTAAATCGAGAGCGTGTATTCCTTCGGTTGAAGTGGGACAATAAACATCGGTTCCGATAACCGCAAGTCGTTCGACAATCGAACCGTTCGCCGCGAATTGCCACACCACTTCGCCTGTTCGGTCTTTGACGGCGAAAACATAACCTTCTTTGTTGCCGGTAACGACAAGACTTGGTATTTGCGAACTTTGCGGTTTGTTGTCGGTGTACAACGGCGGAATACATTGGTTGGCGGTTGGGCGGGCGAGCAAGGCTTTATTTTTTTCCCACTCTCTTCGTGCAATCCGTTCCGCACCAAGATAATACGTTTGCGACGACGAATCGACCATATATTGTAACTCAAAGAGTTCTTTGGAAAAATTATTGATTCCCGCTGTAAAAAGGAATCCGCGATCTGTGATCCATGTGATTGATTCACGGTGAGCGGTAACACGATGCCGTTGGTTGTAAAGAATAATCTGCGTCGAAAGCAACGGTTTGACCAGAACATTTCCAAACGACAAATTCTGCATGGGAATCCCGATGGCTTTTTGGAGAAAGATTTCCGGTTCTTTTTTTGGTGGTTCCGGTTCGGCGAGAATGGATTGTTTTACTTCCGCAAATTTTTTGACAATATTTGTGAGAACCGGATCTTCGTTATCGTCAATGTTTTCATTTTGGGTTTCGTTGTTGGCGGCGGCATTGTTCGGGTCATTCCATTCGCCGGAGTTGGCGTTATTTGCCATTCCGGTTTCGCCGATCAACGGGGCTGTACCGGCGCCGCCTTCTTCTTCCATTTTGGGACCGGCAATTTCTTCCAACGGAAACACAATAATTCGTCCGCCCATCATGGGAATATAGACATAATTTTCACTCATTTCCGGTGCAGCGGACGAGGCGCCGTTCAATGAAGTTTGCAAGAGTAATTTTCCGTTTCGCCGGTCGAACACGAACAATTCCAATTCGTTGACAACTGCAACCATTCGGCTATTGACTGCCGGTTCCTGAAACACCATTTCGCGGTTGCCCAATGTTCGCAACCAGAGAGATTTTCCGTTTTCGGCGTCAATCACATGGAGTTTGGCGTCATCGGAAATAAGAAACATTGTTCCGCCTTCGACGATGGCGTGTAAAATTTTATGCCGACTCGAATTGATTCCGACTTGATTGAACCAGGCACGGGTCAACCCGTAAGGTTCAAGCGATTGTTGAGACAGCAACGGCGTTTCTTTTGCCGCAATAGACGGAGCACAAAGCGGAAAAATCACCGCTAAAACGAAAAACATGGTTAAGGTTATTGGGAGTAGTTTTTTCATTTCGGTAGTTGCAAAGAAGGCGGTTATAAAATCTTGTCTGAAAAAAAGACAACACACAAACTTGATCTAATATACCATATTTTTTATTTTTACTAAAATATGTCCGGCGTGAAAATATCAAAAATTGCGGAAAAAGTGGAATTGCCGTTCGAAGATAAACCTCAACGAGGTAATCTTTGACCATGTTTGGGTGTTTCAAATAAAAATTCCACTGATCGATGACAAAGAAAATAAGACGCGAAAACGTTATATTTCGGTTATTTTCGTTTCATTGGATTCAGACGCGGACGCTATTGCTCGTTGTTGTTCTTCATCTTCGAAACGCCGCATGAGTAACATTTTTGAAAAAAACAACCATTCAAGAAAAATATCTCCCACGACGGACAGAAAACTTCCTGCCGCTCCGCAACAGAATAACATTAAAATCCGGTTGAAAAGATAACGATTGTGAATATTGTTCAACCAAACCCAACAGGTATCGGAAGTTATGAAGAAAAAACCGCAAAATATTCCGCACCAAAACCCTGTACACTGGGCGCACGAAAGAAGTCCCAAGAAAAATTCGGTCAATGTGAAACCGGACGAATATCCTTTTTGTTCGCGGTTGAACCGAATCCGTTCCGCTCGGTGAACCAGAAAGTCGCGAAAGGGTTGAAATAACGTCCCGCGAACCAAAATAAGCGTCATTCCAACCGACGCCAACGCAAAAAGAAGAAAATCGACCATAAAATATTTCTCACCATTTCTTCGTTGGTTTATTCTATTATTCTTGTTCGGGAATCGGTTGTTCAAAGGTTTATTTTTTCCTGAGACTCAACACGTTAGCTCATAAGAGTTTACAGAAATTCCCGATGAGAATTTTGTACTATTGATTTTGTACTATTTTGTCCAGCTGGGTCCGCCGTAGGTTGTTCCGTTTGATTTTGCGGATGCGGACGTGGTTGTGGCGGCAATTTTTCCTGCCCAATTTGTTTGGTTTGATGCCGTATTGCATTGTGGGCAATAGCCAGACGAAGTGACGCCGGATGCGGTGTAAAAGGAATTTGTTGATTTACCGGTGGGATTTTTTTGTGAAGTCAATGTTTTGCCGCATGTTTCACAAACATAAGAATCGCTGCCGACTCGACCGCTATAACTTGCGTAAACATTGGAAGTTACAGATGTTGCTTTGCCGCAAACCGAACAGTAATTACGGTTGTTTAAACCGGAAACGACGGAACTGCGTGTGATTGTTGCCGATGAAATAGCCATTTTTCGCTCCTTCTCCATAGCCTGAAATTTGCCGGAACGGTTTGAGCCGTTCTTTAATTTACTATTATTGCGTTTATCGTATTTGTGCGTTTGAAAAACCAATACGGACATTCTGATTTCGACTTTTGCCGAATATTCGAGTATCGCCGATTTTTCCGGTTCGACCGGTTTTATCGATCAATTCGGTTTAACAATTTTTTCGGCGAATACGGATTATTCCGTGCCGGATTGTTTGATGTGTCACTGATTACCAACTCGAAACTTGTCTTTTTATTTTGTCGCTTTTGTTCACCGGATTGTCGCAATAATTGACTAGACAAAATAATTTTTTCGTCGTACACTATAAAATCATGCGAATGTTTTATGTTTTTGTGTTGTGTGTTTTAACATGTTACGTTTATAACACCTCATTTTGATAGAGAGATTTATTCGAGGCGAGCAGAGAAATCATTTATGAAATACCGTTTTTTGGGAACGACAAATATTCGTGCTTCGGTGATTGGATTGGGAACCTATCCGCTTGGTGGTTGGATGTGGGGTGGAACGGATGCCTCGGCGGCGGTACGAACAATTCAAACCGCTATTGATTGCGGCATCAACTTGATTGACACGGCGCCGATGTACGGTTACGGGTTGGCGGAGGAAATTGTTGGCAATGCGATTCATGATCGGCGTTCTCAAGTCGTGGTGGCAACAAAATGTGGTATTGTTTGGGACACGGAAGATTGGGCGTCCGGCAAAGGTGAATTGCATTTTTACGCGGACGAGAACGGGTTGACGCAAAAGGCGAATCATTATCGTTTTTATCGTTACCTTAAACCGGAATCGATTATTCGTGAGGTGGAAGCGAGTTTGAAGCGGCTTCGGACGGATTACATTGATCTTTTGCAAACGCACGCGCAGGAACACACAACACCGATTGAAGAAACGATGGCGGCGTTGGAAAAATTGCGTGATCAGGGTAAAGTTCGAGCGATTGGCAGTTCTAATGTAACGCGAACACAGTTGGAGAGTTATTGTCATTCAGGAACGCTTGACTCGACTCAGGAACCGTATTCGTTCATAAATCGAAGTGTTGAAGAAAACGGAATTTTAGAAACGTGTCATTTGAACCAGGTGAGTTTGCTGGCTTATGCTCCGTTGGAGCAAGGACTTCTTACGGGAACTCTTCGTCCTGATTTTCAATATCCTGAAGGTGATTTCCGTAAAAGTAATTCGCGATTCGTAGCGGAAAATGTCAATCGAATGAATGTTGCGCTTGAGCGGTTGAAACCGATTCAGGAACAACATAATTTTTCGGTTAGTCAATTGATGTTGGCTTGGGTTGTATCGCGTTACGAAAAAATGCACGTCCTTTGTGGTATGAGAAACCAAAAACGAATTGAAGAAAATGTTAAAGCCGGAACAGTAATATTGTCCGAAAATGAAATGCAACTCATGGATCAGTTATTTGATTTGAATCTTTACAAACGTTCACTGGAATCAAAATGAAAAACAAAATTTCAAAATGGTTGCGACGGAAAACTCGACAAAAAAATTGAGAATCCCTCAACAATTGTTTGGGTTTTTGTTTGAATTTTTGGATTTGTTTATTTTTTACTTTCTTTAACAATTTTAAAAGGAGTCTGTGATGAAGAACGATTTTTTAATTGACCGAATGCTTCATGGTATCGCATTAGCGATGTTGACCCCATTTCTTTTTCTGTTGAATTTGAAAAAGAGCCTAAATAATAGTTTAGGTAGTCTAGGAAAAGCAGAGGGGGGGGGCGCTTTATGTAAACGTGGGTTCACACTTGTTGAACTATTGGTGGTGATTGCGATTATTGGTGTGTTGATTGCGTTACTATTACCCGCTGTCCAAGCAGCAAGAGAGGCGGCAAGACGAATGGCTTGTTCAAACAACTTAAAACAGATTGCATTGTCGTTGCACAATTATCACGACATTAACGAGGCATTTCCGGCTGCCCAGAACGGACCTCCGGGAAATCTTGTGTTTTCGTTTATTCCTCCGTTGTTTCCGTTTGTGGAACAAGATGGAAGATATTCGGAATGGAGAGCCAATCAATGGCATCCGCAACAAGCAGGGTTATTACCTTATCCCGGTAATTCCGACACCGGCTCACAATATGCTTATCGTGCCGGAGTTATTGCAACATTTTCTTGTCCGTCAGATGCCAATGCCACAAAACCGTCGTATTTTTGCGGAATGACTCCGAATAGTTATGTCGGTTGTCATGGCGATACCTATTATCATGCCTTTTATTGGACAGGTTATAGTCTTGGTCGTAATGGAGTTGGATACGATAGTTTTCGTGGACTTTTTGGCGCTGCTTATGAATTTCGTACGCTTGCTCAAATTACCGATGGAACGTCAAATACACTTGCATTGAGTGAAGAAGTTGTTGCGGAATCCATGCAAGAAGATCGGCGTATTAAAGTAACAATGTACGGAGTTGGAACCGTTATGGTTGATTGGGGAACCTTGGCACAACCTTCCGGCGGATGGACGCCGAATGATTGTTTAGCCACACGTGATTCGGGCGATCTTAAAATGTATAAAAGCGGAACAACAACGACTTATACCAATGGTGCTCATATCTGGACAGGATTACATCAGGAAAATAGTTTTCGTGCGATATTACCGCCCAATTCTCCTTCATGTTATGAAGATGTTTCCGCTGATGTTACCGGTTTCGTGATGCGAAGTGCAACGAGTCAACATTCCGGCGGCGTGCAAACGGCTTTGTGTGATGGGAGTGTTCGGTTTGTTTCGGAAACGATTTATTGTGGTAATTTGTCGGAATTTCCAACCGGAGCTGATGCCAATACACCCACTTTACCAAGTGGTGAAAGTCCTCACGGCATTTGGGGTGCAATGGGTTCCATCAACGGCGGCGAATCAAAAAGTTTACCATAGAATTTCCTCTTACCTCTAAAATCATTATGAATATTTTACGTTTTTTTTATGGAATTATTATCGTTTTGATAATTGGAATCTCGGGCTGTTCTTATGTTCCGCCTGATTTTCCGAAAACAAAACCTTGTAGTGTTACGGTTTTACGGGAATCTCAACCAGTTGCCGATGTTGATATTACATTAACTCCGGTAGAATCCGGTGGAATGTGGACGGTGACGGGAAAAACCGCTGCCAACGGTGTTGCGGTTTTACGTACGTTTCAGGGAACTTACATGGTACAAGGAGCACCGGAACAAACGTTTAAAGTAACACTTGATAAACGACCTGTTGTTGAAGGAGAAAAATCTCCTAAAGAAATTCAAAAACTTGGAATGGTTGGGATACAACAATATCACGACGAAATAGAACAAAAACGTGCCGCACTTCCCAAAATCATTCCTGAAATTCTCAATCAAAATTCACGAACTCCGATTCTTGCCGATTTTGCAAAAGATCGAGCAATCACAATCGAATTGAATGACTATCCTATGGATCCGCCGCAGAAAAAGGTTCTGTCGATTGGCGGACAAATATTGCAACAACCTTAAAATCAACTCTAAAATCAATGGAGAAAATTGATGAAACCGATTTTTTTTATTTTGTGTTTGTTATTTGTTCCACAATTTTTTATCGCAACAGTTTCGGCGGTTATTATTCCGAAAGGTGTTACGGTTAAGAAAAACATTCCGTATGTTACCGGCGGCGGAGAACGTCAACAGCTTGATTTGTATTTTCCGAACGGTTACGAAAATACTGCTAAACCGTATCCGGTTATTGTGGTGATTCACGGTGGAGCGTGGGCGTTTGGTGCTAAAGATCAGGAACATTACATGCTTGATGGTCTTTTCAAAGCGATTTTTGAAAAAGACGATTATATTCTTGCAGCGATAAATTATCGGTTGACCGGAACCGGTGCTTTTCCGATGCAACTTGAAGATTGTAAATCGGCAATTCGGTGGTTGCGTGCTAACGCAAAAACGTACAATATTGATTCGGAACGTGTTGGTGTTTGGGGTGGTTCTGCCGGTGGTCATCTTGCTGCATTGGTGGGAACGACTGCCGATGTCAAAGAATTTGATGTCGGCGAACATCTTGATCAGTCCAGTCGTCCGCAAGCCGTTTGCGATGTTTGTGGTTCCAGTGATCTGATGTTGACCGTGAACGATCCGAATTACAAAAATATTCCTTGGATTAAAGAAATTGAACAGTTTCTCGGCAAACCAATTCCCGAAGCAAAAAACGAAGCCCTTCGCGCCAGTCCGACAACTTACGCAACAAAAAATGATCCGCCGTTTCTGATTATTCATGGAACAGCCGATCCGGTGAATCGTTTTGCTCATGCGGAACGTTTGAAAGAAACGCTTGACAAGGCGGGAGTTACAAATATTCTTTATCCGCTCAACGATACCGAACATGATGGTCCGCTTTTTGTTGATCCGAAAACAATGTCAACTATGATGCAATTTTTTGATCGTTACTTAAAACCTATTCCGGAACGGCGTTATTCTGAACAAAATCGTCCGAAATTGTTTGTTTCGTTTCCGGAACATCTTCATAATCCTGACGGCATGACTTATTGTCCGAAAACAAACAAAATTTTTGTCAACTTTCCGAATTTTAATAATATGGACAAAAATTTGAAAAAAGGTCATCATGAAGGTGGTTATTTAGTTCGGATTGATCCTGAAACGGCGGCGTTTGAAGTGGTTTTGAAATATCCGATTCTTGAAGATACCGGTCAAACGGGACCGATGGGTTTGGCTTTTGGTCCCGATAATCATTTGTACGTTTGCGATACGCAATGGTTTCACAGTAAAGAACATAAATCGCGGATTCTTCGCGTGATCATGCAAGACGGCAAACCAACCGGTGAAGTTCAAATTGTTGCAACAGGAACAAAAGTTTCCAACGCGATTCTTTGGCTCGACGACAAAATGTTGGTAACTGATACATATCTTGAACTTCCGAATAAATACGGAACTGGTGGTGTGTGGATGTTCACGAAAGACGAAGCACTGAATGCCGGACGAAACGGAAATCCGACAATTCGTCTCAAACCAAACGGTACGGATTCGCATCTTATTGTTATTGAAGAAGTTACGAAAACATCGTGGAATGTTCCCGGTGGAGCGGACGGTTTGACGGTCGATGAAAACGGCGTTGTCTATTTTTGTAACTTCGGCGACGGCTCCGTTTATGCTCTCACTTTTGATGCGGAAAATAAACCGACTTGTCGGAAAATTTTTCAGAGTAACGAAATTAGTTGTTGTGACGGAATGTTTTACGACAAGCGAACCGGACGAAGTTATATTGCCGATTCCCAACTGAATGCGGTTCACGCGATTTCGCGTTGGGAAGCCGGTAAGGAAATTGTTTTCGAAACGGTTTGGGCAAACGGCGATACCAACGGTGCGGAGGGATTACTCGATTCGCCTTGCGAACCAATGGTGATCGGTAACAAATTGTATATTGCCAACTTCGATTCGACCGGTACCGGAATGGTCAATACAAAACACGATTCGCCACACACAATCAGCGTCATTACATTAACAACAACAGAATCCGATCAAAATCACAAATGACCGGAAACGGAAAATCAACTCAACCGTTACAACCATAAGTAACAACCTTTCGGCGAAATGTTGTTACTTGGATTGATCAATTTTCAACGAAAATTCCACTAAATAATTAAAAAAATGAAAAATGTCGCTTGATATTTTTTTAATTTAATATAAACTATAAAATTTAACTAATTGTGATTCGTATTTTTGCTGTGTTGTTTCTCGGCGAACGTATCACGATCATTTCTGTGAAACCTTGTAAATTAAGGAGAATGACAATGGAAAATTTAGTAACATGTGTGATTGGAATTTTGGCAATACTTTTGACAAAAACTCCAATGTTAAAATGGTCAAAGCAAGGGAGAGGGGGGCTATCTGTAACAGAGAATTAAGAACGAATCGTGGAAAGTCGTCGATTTTCCAACGCTATTCGGCAAAATTCTCAACTCTTTTTCCGTGTTTACGGTTTGGTTTTACGCTGGTCGAACTTCTGGTGGTGATTGCGTTTATTGGCGTTTTAATCGAATTACTGTTACCAGCAGTGCAAGCCGCGAGGGAAGCCGCAAGAAGAATGTCCTGTACCAATAACATGAAACAATTAGCAATTGCCGTACAGATGCTGATGGACGCTTTACCATGATTTACACGGTTCAATATAACGGTGTTCAAAAAGGACAAGGTAAATTCTTTTTCCCAATATCCCGAATGATTGGCGATAACAGTACTTCGTCGTTACAAAAAGTCCTTGAAAAATATGGAGCAGAAAATTCTCCACTTCAATTCGATATTCAAAAAGCAGAGAAAAATTTTGAAATCAAATTGGAATAGAATCCTACAACTCATTTCATTACACTTGAAAATTCGATTTTTGCAATAAAAACATATTATTGTACTTTGTTGCAAAAATAAAACCGAATTGTCAAGTGTGATGAATATTTATCACTCAATTTTTAACT
>JAIRTV010000222.1 GCA_031254675.1 Planctomycetaceae bacterium
GAATGTTTCAAAAATATCGAACATGAAATCAGGATATTCAATAGAAAAATTAAAAAGATTTTTAGAAAAAGATTCCAAAAAATCATGATCAAATACAACCCCTGACCCAAACTGCAAACGAAGTGCTATCGAAACAAGGTATCGATTGTCTTTATTGTTGCAAAGTTGCTTAATCGTTTTTTGTGTTTCCGGCGTATTCGTGAACAACAACGCCAACACTAACGCCTTAGCGTGCGTCCAATATTTTCCGTTAGGATCTTTATAATTTGGTACATTAATCTCATCGCTCAACTGAAAATCGTCTTCAAATGTTTCGAAAAACATTTTGAGCGTTCCATCGGGATTTTCCGCAAACCAACGATTAACATCTTCAGCGGTTATTTTCGTTTTGCTAATGATTCCGTGTAATTGTAGAAAATTGGCAAAGGATATTGTTTTGTTATGTACTGTTTCTATTTGTTGTATCAATATATCTTTTGATGCTTGATGTAACGGAAGAGAAGCAATCCAAACAGCTAATTCATTTTTGTCAATATTTTCTTGGGCAATTCGGGCATGAAGTATGTTTGTAATATCCTCTTGCAGTTTATTGTAATTTATTGCGGAATATCGTAAATCGGAAAGAATATAAACGATATATTCACGGAATACTTGTTCTAATAACGGATTATTGACGTTACTATAGAACAGAACCAACTGCTGATAATACTCGACCAACTGCTGAGAATACCCGGCATCACGTTTTATAAAATCAAGGAAACTTTTACGATATAAAAAAGTCCGAAACAACGGAATAACTTTCTCATTTTGATTTTCCAGCAGTTCCAACCGTCCGTTCTTCGTTGTTACTAAATAACGTGCAAAATCATCAAAATATTCCGCGCCGCGATCTATTTTCGAAATGTAAATCAAGGGTGCTTTGCTTTGATCGGATTTGTAATCATTCTTTTTCCATTGTTCGGCAAGCGGCTTTCGAACGGTTGTACCCATTAACTTGATCGCGACATCAATCAACGGAGCTTCCGCACTAACAACTTCTACTTGTAGACCTGTTGTGTTACTTATCTTGCTGCTATATTTATTACTAAATTGAAATGTTCGTTTATCAACATTATAGGTTTCATTAACCCAATGTGTTAAGAGTTGGCGACATTCTTCTTCAGTTGGCGGATTGGAAAGTCCGTATTTCAACCGCGCAACAGAATCCAACGCCGTTTCAAATATTTTGATACGTGGATCATTCCGATTTTTTAAGCGGTATCGTCTGGCTTCTTCCGTCAATTGTTGAGGTAACGACTTACCAAGTAATGACCAATGTTTCAGGACATGTTTATCCCAATCATTTTTTTCTGATTCCGTGAGTTGATCGAGAACATCGACTAGTAGCCAAGTATGCATCGCAGCGGATGGAGAAAAGAGATTATCCATGTCACATAAATATCCGTCCAGTACTTTTTCAAACGTTGAGGAGTTCACGAAAAACTTTTTTTGTGCAATAAGTTGATTCTTACTACTTTCGAATCGCCACCAATAACGGCAATCTGAATCATATTTTGTAATTTGTTTTTTTCTAGCGGCAGCTAAAGCGTCTGGCGACAATGATAATCCTGATTGTTCTCTGAAATTAAGTAATTCTTGCGTTTTCACGAATTGTTCTTTACGAAAATCGTCCCAAGGAAGCCAAGTATAACTTGTTGTCTGTTCGTCATAAAAACGTTGTTCCGGCGGACTCGTCCATTCAGGAACTTTTTCAACAAATTCGTCCACACGTATTTTCAACGGTATTTGACCAAGATAAATATCATTGCAATAAACATCAATTTCGTCAGGAATTCGACTGCTATTGAACTCCCATCTGATGAACCGTTTTTCCGGCGGCGTGTATATTCTGTCATTTTCGAACGATTCAAGAACCATCAGTCCATAGAAACTGAAATATAAAGTTGCCGCAACTAAAGCAGGCAATTGCCATTTTCCGGTGTGAAAAATCAGGATTCCGAGAAATAATGGAAATGTTACTAAAAATAACAAAACCCACGCTATTGGAATACCTATTAGTAACGGTTGACTGGGATCAAACAGATTGCTTGCTATTAGATCGACAAGACCTATTCCGGCAGTAATACCTATCGGAAGAAAAATCGATAAAAGCATTAAACGGAATATAAACGGTGGACGGTTTGTTCGTTTCATGATCGTAAGGAATTGAAGGAGTAAAGTAAATAATTACAACAATCGAATTGACTATTACAAGACAATATCGAAACAAAAAAATAATGAATCAACTATTGGGAAACCGGAACGTATTTATTTTCTTTCCAGACCCAAGGTGTTTGCGGAGGCAATAAGTCATCGGGCGTGATTTTTTCTTCGACCAATTCGTGAAACAATTTCTTTGTCTGTTCCTGAAGTTTTTTCTGTTTTCGCCAATTTTCCAGATTAGAGATGAAATGTTGTTTCCCTGTCTGGTTTTCTTGTGACCATTTTTCCAAAATTTGTTCAGCTCGCGGAGAGGAACATAATGCTAAACTTGATGCCAAGTCTTTTTTTTCTTCTTGTTCATATAACGTTTCAAAAATATCGTATATAAAATCAGGATAGTCAGTAGAATAATCAGGATAGTCAGTAGAATAATCAATATGTCTAATGATATTGTCTTGAATGATGGTCTGCAATGAAAATTTTCTCTTAATCGCGGATAAAACAGCTTTTCGACCAATTTCATCTTTGTAAAGTTGCTTAATCGTTTTTTGTGTTTCCGGTGTCTCTGTTTGCATCAATGCCGTTACAAAATAGACACTAATTTCGTCAATGTCCACACTTGATTGATTTTTTAGTGATATGGAATATGAATTTATTACGATATCATCATTATTTGCGTAAGAATTACGCTGGTATCGGAACTCTTCCCGAAATTCTTGATAAAAGTGATGAAGTGTTTTTTTGGGATTTTCCTCAAACCAACGATTCACCTCTGCAACAGTTATGTTCGTGTCAACCAGAACCGTAAAATGCGACGCCAGTTCAATAAGATCGGCAAACGATTTAACACCGTCGCGTGTTAAATGAATTTTTCGCAACAATATATCTTTCACCATTTGCTTTAACGGTAGCGAACGAACCCAAACCGCTAATTCGTTTTTGTCTATCTCTTTTCGGTCAATTCGATCAGAAACTGCCTGTAAAACAGAGTGGTTCAATTTGTCACGACTGGATTCGGAATGTTTCGGATCGGAAAGAGCGTCAACAATATAGTCGCGGTATATCTGTTCCAATAATGGATTGTTCACGCGACGATAAAAAGAAACAATTTGGTGATAACGATCAACACGACTCATATCAATAGGCAATATATCTTTTCGATATAAAAGTGTCTTGAATAACGGAATCACTCGTTCATTTTGATTTTCTAGAAGTTCCAATCGTCCATTATAAGTTGTTGCGAAATAACGTACAAGATCGCCAAAATATTCCTTGTCGCGATCTTTTCTTGAAACATATAACAACGGTGCCCAACCATTTTCAAACCGATAATAATCTGTTCTCCATTGTTCTGTAAGCGGTTTTCGAACCGTTTCGCCCATTGACTTGACAGCAGAATCAACTAAAAGATATTCTTGGGCAGGAACTGAAGCTCCCTGGTGATCATCGTCCGTACTGTTCAAATAACGCCCAACAATTTGAAAAGGACGGTTTTTGTCGGCAGAATCGTTGACCCAATTGGTCAAAAGTCGGCGACACTCCTCTTCGGTTGGCAAATCGGAAAGTCCATATTTCAGCCGTGCCGTCGAATCCAATGCTGTTTCAAATAATTTTATACGCGGATCCTCTGGATTTTTTGAACGGTATTGTTCCGCTTTGATCTTTAAAGTCCTAGTGAGAGCAAGACGAAGTGATGACCAATATTTCAGAACATGTTTGTCCCACTCGTTTTTTTCTGCCGCCGTAAGTTTATCGAGAACATCGACCAACAACCAAGCATGGATTGCTACCGATGGACTATAGCTAAAAGGAGGGAAAGAATATTCGGGTATTTGTTCGAACGGTCGGGAGAAATAGTACAACGATTGAAAGTTTTTTGACACTAAAATTTTTTGACTTTCGTTGTATTCAAATCGCCACCAATAACGGCAACTTGCGTCATACAAAGTGGATTGCTTTTGTTGAGCGGACGATGAAAGTCGCGATCCCGATTGTTGTACGAAATCAATTAATTCTTTGGCTTCTAAAAACCGTGCTTTACTGCGGAAGTCGTCCCAAGGATACCATGTATAAGTAAACCAAGCATCTTCGTTATAACAAGGTTGTTCCGGCGGACTCGTCCATTCCGGAACTTTCGCCATCAATTCATTCACTCGAATCTTCAACGGTGATTGACCAAGATAAACGCCGTTACAGTAAATATTGACACCGCGATGAATATCGGAGTCAAAACGAATTGTTCGTTTTTCCGGCGGCGTGTATTGTGGCAAAAAATCGAAAACAACCAGTAAGCATAGACTGGAATACAACATTCCCGCAACAAAAACAGGCAACCGCCATTGACCTTTCCAGAAAAGCCAAATTCCAAGCAAATATGGAAATGTTATTAAAAACACATCAAACCACGGTATTGGAACACCACCTATTAGGGATTGTGCATCCCAAAAGGAATTGCCAAAGCGTATTGTTATCGTGTAGATCAATATTCCGAGTGCAATAAAGATCGGAAGAAAAATCGATAGAAGCATCGAACGGAATATAAACGGAAGACGGTTTGTTCGTTTCATGATCGTTTTGAAAAAAAGTAAAAAAAGTGAATTGTTAAAAAATGAATCCTTAATAGTCAATGGAAAAAAAATATATTTTGATCAATTCCCATTAACTTTCAATTTCCTGATTGTTGTAGCAATAAATTCCAAACCAAGGAGCAATAATGATTTGTAACAAAGCCGGAATCCCAAAAATTAAATACAAATAAGGTATTCCCAACAAAGGATAGCCCTTATTAAACGCGCTTGCCAACAGGAATACTAGCGCTACAATAATAGCAACTCCATAGAAGATTAAAAAAACTGTTACCAATCGACGCAACCAAAGTGAAACACCGTGAAGACGAACCGGAGGTCGAAAACGATTGGTGAGCATAAAATAAAGTGTCGTATGATAAGTCAACAGCGACGCAAAACTGTAACTCATCAAAACACGCAATTCCTCAAATCGAATCATCGGAAACCAACCATTCGCAAAAAGCCCTTGTTGAACACTTTGACGAATACCAAACACCATCATCGCCACAAGAACAAGTCCTGTTACGGTAATTGCGGTCAGTCCGAAGAGCCACCGAACAAGGAATAAACGTGACGGCGAATAAGAACGCGAAAACAGAAACGCACGAACATTTCCGTAATCCGCAAAACTTCGCCACGAAAGGAAAAAACCAAGCAACATCGCAAGCAATGTTACCACGATATCGAAATATCGTAATGGGTCTTGCCGAAACAAAACATAACCAAGTAACATCAGAATAACCGGTACAATATACATACCGGATTCACGAAACGCGAGCTTTACAATAATAGTGTTCATGTTCAAATTTTAAAGTTAGAAATTAAGGGATGGGGGTTAATTTTAGTGAATAGCAAACACCGCAATAAATCCGCTTGCGTAACTATTCACTACTCACTATTCACTATTGACGTTCACTATTCACTACTAAAAATAATTCTTCAAGGTTGAAACCTTCGGTTTCGATGTTGGTTGTTTCAGGAAGTAATTGATAAAGTTGGTTCATCTTTTCTTCCGTGTAATCTGTTACAACCCATTGAATCGAATCTTTTTCTTTAACAAGTCGAAGCGTTTGAAACAATTGTTGCGGTAATTCGCCAATATTTTCTCCACGCAACGAAATTTGTTTTACGGTTTCTTTGAGTGAATCCAGTTCACCTTCGAGAATCCGGCGACCTTGCGATAAAATCGCAACACGGTCAACAGTCCGCTCAATATCACCCAAAATATGCGACGAAAAAAGAACGGTCTTATTTTCATTGCAAGCGATATTCAATATTTCGGACAGAAAATGCCGCCGCGACAATGTATCGAGTCCGGACGCCGGTTCGTCCATAATCAGCACATCGGAATTCTGACACATCGCCAGAATAATACACATCGCTCGACGTTGCCCTTTTGACGATTCCTCGTAACGTTTACTCATTTTCAAGTTAAAGAGATTGAGTAACTTTTGCAACAGTCCATCGTCCCAATTCGGGTAAAGCGGTTTACAAAATCCGACCGCATCTTCAATAGACATCCAATGCGGAATTTGCATATTTTCCGAAATGTACGCAATTCGTTTTCGGGTTGCTTCGGTGAACTTCGCCGGATTTTCACCCAACACGCGAATTTCACCGGAATCCGGTTTCAAATGGGAAATCAACATTCGGATCGAAGTTGTTTTTCCCGCTCCATTAGCTCCCAGTAAACCATAAACCGAACCTTGCGGCACCGCAAAATTCAAATGATTCACCGCAAGCATTTGTTCTTTATCGTTACCGAATGATCGGCAAACATCGAACATTTCAATAATATTCATTTTGTTGTCTCCTGTTTGAGAAGCTGATGTTGTTGGTCAAGAATTTTCGTAATTTCCGCATATTCCAAACCAAACCGTAATCCCTCCACTAAAAACGCCAACGCCTGACGACTTAATTCTTTTCGAATATATTCCGCCGAAAATGGCACCGGTGTATCCGCAACAAAAACACCAAGTCCGGGACGCTGAATGACAATACCTTCTTTGGCTAATTGAGTAAAAATCCGACTTGTTGTTGTTGGATTGAGTTGTAGTTCCTTCGCTAACGCGCGAACCGACGGCAATTTCTCACCCGATTTGATTTTTTTTGTAACAATCAATCGTTTAATTTGCAGAACAGCCTGCCGATAAAGCGGTTGGCTACTGTGATAGTCGAGTTTAATTTTCATAATTGACTTTCTTTGTAATCGGTCTTTTGTACAACTGTGTGGTATATTATCATACAGTAACACACGTGTCAAGAGCAAAAAAGAAAAAATAAAAAATTCCTGTACAGTCCGGAATAATAATTATTTCAAAATATTAAAAAGACAGCAGACGAACAATCGTTGAAGAGATATTGAAAGATATCGAAGAAAAAAACTCAAATCTCTGGTTGTTGTTTTTTCCAGCGTATTGATTTTCTTAATGATTCCTGTAAAATGGGGAAATGTTTGTGATGTTGCGGGTTGTTGCCGTGTGAAATGGAGACTTTTCAATCTGTGAATCGTTGAAGAGATGTTGTCTGTTTTTTCGCAACAAACTGTAAATATTTTTGACAACTATATTGATGAGTTAATTTAATTTATGTCTTCTGTCCACGACGAACTGAACAAAATTCTGATGGTTGAGCAACTTCCTGCCATGCCGCACAGTGCGCTCTCGGTACTCCAACTCGATAACGATGTTGCCAAGGTCAATATTAATGACTTGGTTCGTCCGATTGAGGCGGATATTGGTCTTGCCGCTCAAGTGTTGAAATTTTTGAACTCGTCCTACTTTGGGTTCCAAAGCGCAATTTCCAACGTAAAACAAGGAATTGCTCTCGTCGGCATCCGAATTGTCAAAAATTTTGTTCTGTGGAAGGCGGTTTTCAGTCTGATTCCCAAAAGTAAATCAGGATCATTTGATGTAACCATGCTTTGGCAAGATTCCTTGCGTCGTGCCATGTTTGCGCGGTTTTTGCTTTTGGAATTAAAAAAAGGCGATCCCGAAATGGCATTCGCTGGAGCGTTGCTGCAAGATATGGCAATTCCGTTGTTGCTCAAAAGAATGACCAATGAATACGGTAGCGTGTTGGAACAATTAGCCCAATCGCCCCACACTCACCTGTCAATGTTGGAAACACAAACCTTTGGTTGGAACCATGCAGATGCAGGCGCCGTACTCGGACAAAATTGGAAATTGCCAACGCCGTTGATCAGTTTGATCGAAAATCACTTGAAAATCGAAGAATACGCCAACAATTTCGAACAATATCCAGAACAAACCGTTGTTTCGCTTTCCGCTTTATTACCTTCGGTTGTCGAATCGGATTGGAATGAACGTGCCGATTTTGACAAATTTTTCCGGCAAATATTCCACGACAAAGCAAATCTGCTTACAAACATTTTTGATAAAGTGGACAGGGAATTTGAACAATACGCCATGATTATTCAAATTACCAAACCGAAAAAGACATTGTTCAGTTATGCGGATGAATAATAATTGGTCAATGAATTGGAATGGGAGACGAGAGTTGTGGAGTGTGAATGATTGTGAATATTGTTTTCTTCATTTGATGTTTCTTTCGTTTTGCTTGTTTGTTTTTAATTTTCGTTCTTTTTATGGCAATTAATGTTGTTTGTCCTGGTTGTCTGAAGCGATTTCAAGTTAGTGACCGTTTTGCCGGTGCGAAGGGACCTTGTCCGAATTGCAATACGGTCATTAGTATTCCCAAAGCTTCTGTTAAGATTCACGGTGCGGAGGAGTTCGAACAAGGCGGAAAAACGGCAACCGGTAAATTACTTCTCAAACCGATTAGTCGGCTTGAAATGGATTTTGATCCGATTTATGCCGGATTTTGTACGTTGGCGGTTTTGGTGATTTACGGGTTGACTTGGATTTTTGGTTCGGTGATTACGTCTGTTGGCGCGCGCGATTTGATCGGAGTGATTGGTGTTTTTCTGCTGGCGTTTCCGTTGTCGCTTTTCGGCTATCAAATTCTGCGCGATCGAGAACAACTTTTCATGTTGACGGGTTCTGATTTGTACAAAAAAACCGCTGTAAGTGCTATTGTTTATGCGGTTCTTTGGATTCTTTTTGAAATATTTATCTGGCAAATGAATGCTGATCTTCTTTTTGTGTGGATTTATTTTGCCGCCTTCGCTTGCGTGGCGATGTTGACAACTCACGCTGTGCTTGACATTAATATTGGTAGTTCGCTGTTGCATTATATGATATTTTTCGCAACAATTTTAATTCTTCGAGGGACATTGGGACTTGGCTGGCTTTGGATTGTAACAGATACCGTCAAAAAAAGTTCCGCTCCACCTCCACCACTCCTGCCGGGAATGTAATAAAAAAACAATTTCTTTGTAACATATAAACGAAGACCAAGATTATTGTCAAAATTATTTTGGTAATTTTTCCGCAGAATTTTCGTTCAAAATAGAGAGTTCCAAAGTAAGCAATCTTTCGATGATTTATATTTCTTCATACTTTCAAATTTGGGTTTTGAACACAGAAAACACAAAAGACACGGAAAAAAATAAAAAAAGTTCCGCGTCTTTCGTGTTCAAATAAAATATCACCAGTTGAAGAATGTTGAAAAATAATGTCTCATCTCGAAATTAAAATCCGCTTGCGCAACTATTCACTATTCATTCTTTAACTATTCACGTATTGGCGGATCACTTCGATTAGTTTTGAGGCGTTGATTGGTTTGCTGCAATAAGCATCCATTCCCGCACTAAGACACAATTCTTGATCACCTTGTGTTGCGTTGGCAGTAAGAGCAATAATAGGAATACGCCCACTGTGCGCAGGTTTCGACTTATTCGTTTTTATTCTTGCTTTGTTCTTGTTTTGGCTGTTTGTTTCGATTTCTTCCGACTCCGTTTCCATCTGCCGAATAATCTGAGTCGCTTGGAATCCATCCATTTCCGGCATTTGGCAGTCCATCAGAATCAACGCAAAATGTTGATGCTTTACGGCTTCACACGCTTTTTTGCCGTTTCCAACCAGCTCAAAACGATAACCCGCTTGCGCAAGAATTTCACTAACCACAATCTGATTAACACGATTATCTTCCGCAACCAGAATAAGCGGATGTTGATTGTCCACAGGATTATGATCAGGATTGCTATCGGAACTGCTATCGGGCTTGTGATTGGGATTACTTTCGGAATTGTTTTCAGGATTGTTCTCGGAATTATTCTCGAAATTGTTTTCGGACTCGTTGCCTTCGCTGGAAAAATTATTCAAAATTCGTTTGAGCGATTGATCTTCCATCCATTCGCGTCGCAATTCGTCATGCCGCAACTTGTTGCGTTCTGACGGCACATTCGTAACCCCCGTCAGAATACTAATAATCGCATTGAATAACGCCGAACCAAAAACCGGTTTACTAACATACTGATCCACATTGGTCGTCTGAATACATTCCGAATCTTCAGACAACGGCGTCAACATAATCACAGCCGTTTGTCTTAATTGCGGATCTTTTTTAATATCATTTACCAATTCCATTCCCGACGCATCATCAAAATGATTATCAATAATCACAATCCTGTAAGGTTGATTCTCTGCAATTGCCCGACGAAGAGCAACAAACGCTTCCACTCGATTCGAAAAAACATCAACCTTCATACCCCACGTTTCCAATTGATGTAACAAAACATTACGCAACATCTCGTTTTCCTCTACCACAATGACCCGCAAATTGGCAAGCTCCAAACGTCCGTGCCGGAACAGACCACTCACAGATGACCGACCTCCAATACATTGCAACGGCAACCGAAACCAAAATGTCGATCCTTGATTTTCATGACTCTCAACCCCAATTTGCCCTCCCATCAAATGAACCAATTCCTTCGAAATCGCTAAACCAAGACCCGTTCCACCATATTTTCTCGCTTGAGAAGAATCAACTTGCGAAAACGATTGGAATAAACGATCCATTCGCTCTTTGGGAATTCCAATTCCAGAATCTGTTACTTCAAACCGCATAATACAACAAAGCATTCCTTCCACCTCCTTGCGTTCCTCAACCGCCACCACCAACCGAACTCCTCCATGCATGGTGAATTTAACCGCATTGCTCAACAAATTTACCAACACTTGTCGAATACGCCCCGAATCTCCCACAACACGACGCGGCACATCAGTCAAAAAAAGTCCGCAAAGTTCCAAATCACTGTCTTGAGCACGCGCTGCCAAAATTCCAAGAACCGACTCTATCAATTCCGGTAAATCAAACTCAACATACTCAATCTCAAGTTTGCCCGCCTCAATTTTCGAAAAATCCAAAATATCGTTGATCAACGAAAGCAAATACCGACCCGAAGCACGCGCCAACTCCACATATTCACGTTGTTTCGGATTCAAGTCCGTCCCAAGTAACAAATCCGACATGCCAATCACTCCATTAAGCGGCGTTCGGATCTCATGGCTCATGTGCGCTAAAAATTTCGTTTTGGCAACCGACGCCTGTTCCGCCTCAATCCGCTTAATTTGTTCGCGCAAATCATGGAAACATGTTGCGAAAAATTTTTCGTTGTTTTGCTCCAACAAATCAACCGTCAAGGAAATCGGAATCTCTTTGTGTTGCAGAGTTCGTATTCGGGTTTCGATTCGTTGCATTTTGGCATTGTCGAAATTGTCCAAAAATTCTTGCCAAGTTTCCGGCGTTACCGCAATACCCACATCAAATTCCCATATTTTTCTGCCAACCGGCGATTCATTGGTTTGAAATCCCAAAAAAGCGATTCCTGATTCATTGGCGTAAATAATATCGCCGTCCCAACTAACCCAAAGCACCGGTTCGGAAATATGGTCAATCACCAACTGCATCGTCCGAAGAGAATGTTCCGAAAGAACTTCCGCCGTTTCGTCATACAATAGAAGCCCCACCTGATGCCGCGAAGGAAAAACAACACATTTATAATAACGCAATTCATCATCTTGAGTCACAATAATACGATAAATCCCCGAACTTCCCATCGCGGCGGAACGTAAACCAACCCACCACTCGTCGTCAAAATGTTGTGAACGTACCCGAACATTTTTGTCTTCAAAAAATTTCAGAAAAGAATGTCCCAACACTATTTCTTTGGGAACATGAAACATTGTCGTGAAATTCGGATTGACATTGGCAAAATAAAAATCAATCGGCTGTTGCCGTTTATCTCGAACAACATCTAAAAGAATAACCGTATCAATCATTGACGTGAACAACATTCGGTATTGTTCTTCGTTTTCTCGAATTTTTTCTGCCGCACACCATTCTTCGGTAATATCTTTGCATCGCCAAATACGATTGATTTCCTTGTTGGCAGAGCGAACAATATGTGTACTGATTTTGAGAATATGATTGTTGCGTGTTTTGACGATACAATCAAATGCACGGTTTTCTTGTTGAAACCGGCGTGTGTATTCCAAAAATTCTTGTGGTTGTTCGAGAACTTCGTAAACAGCTCGGCGTAACGGATTCAATGTTAAAGGAGTTTCATTGGGATTGATTCCGGTTAACGAGGCAATCATGCTTAAACTTCGTGAGTTGGCATGGCTAATTCTGTCCGACCCTTGCGAAGCAATAACTCCATCTTCTGACGTTTCCAGAATCTTATTGAGTAATGATTCTTTTTCTTTGAGTTCGTGTTCGGCGGTGATGTCGTAAGATGCAAGACTGAGACAGTTAGAATTACCGAGATTGGCAGGATAAATCCAAGTAACAATAATTCGTTTTTTTGCGTTGACATGAAATTCCATTTCAAATTGTTGTGGAGTTCCTTTTTCGGCTTGTTCCAATAATTTTTGGATATATTGCGGCGACAATTTATTATAAGATGATCGCGTTAATCCTTTTTGCCGTCGAACCAAGGTTGCCAAAGGTTTCCCAATGGTCGCTTCCTCTGTAATTCCAAAAAGGTCGGTGGTCGCTTTATTCACGAACAAAACACAACCGTCTTGGACAATTCCGAGTGATTCGCGAGTTGTATCGAAAAGCATCCGAAAACGATCATTCTGCGTTGTTTTGTCTTCTTTGTCTTTATTGTCTTTATTGTTTGCCGCATTGTTTGCCAATTTTGTTTCCGTATTTTTCCGAATATTATTACGTACAAAACCGGTTACTCCGGCAATATTTCCGTTTTTTCGGAATGGAACTAATTGAAAATGACAGAATTGCTCATCAAAATGTTCGGAAAATTCGCAAGGGATTCCGTTGAGAGCGTTTCGGAATGATTTGAGCGTGTCGGGCGAATTTTTGAAAAATTCGAAACAGGAAATGCCAACAAGACTATTTATCTTTTTCGTCTTTTGCGTATTCCTGTCGGTGCTATTGAAATGCAGAAATTCTCCTTGTGGATTGATGAGAAAAACCAATGGTTGCGAAAAAGAGAGAAGTCCTTCTAACAATTGCAATGCAATTTCCGACGTGATAATAGGAGTATTGAGTGTTGTGATCATAAGAAAAAAGGGGGTTAATCGAAATTTTGGATTTGCAATTGGTGTTCGTCGAGATAGCGTAATAATAAAAGATAAGGCGAATCAAATAAGGTTGTACGATTCCATCCGAATCCACGAAAACATTTTGATAATTGTTTTCTGAATTTGTTATTGGAAATACTTTTTTGTTGATTAGACAACAGGTATAATTGTTTTGTTGTTTATTTCACCAAGCGAAATCAAGGAGTGTATAGAGATTACTTTGATTGTTACTGATTTTGACGATCAGTTGGTGAACATTGGGAAAATTTGTAGATCGCGATTTCTGAGGAGATTTAATCATTACTGACATTATTCCTTTAATTCAAAGTGTGCCGCATATTAATCCTTCTTTATTGGCGGCTGATTTTGCTCATTTGGAGCGGGACATTCGGTGTTTGGAAGAGGCTGGTGCGAAAATATTGCATCTTGACATTATGGACGGTCATTTTGTGCCAAACTTAAGTTTTGGCGTACCGGTGGTTGAGGCGATTCGTCGTTCGACGCGATTATTGTTGGATGTTCACTTGATGCTTCAAGAGCCGAAAAAATATCTTTCGGCATTTTGTGGTGCGGGAGCTGATTTTCTTTCCGTCCATATTGAGGTTGCGTCGGATCCTCGTTTTTTGTTTGATGAGATTCGGCAACTTGGGGCGATTCCGGGTTTAGTTTCCAATCCTCCTACTCCGGTTGAGGCGGTGTTGCCGTATGTCAACGATTGTGAACTTGTTCTGACAATGAGTGTGATGCCGGGGTTTGGCGGACAATCTTTTGATTTTCGTGTTCTCGACAAAATACGTCGAATTCGTTGTGTGGCGAATGAAAATATGTTGATTTCTGTTGATGGCGGGATTGGAGAGTCAACGATTGCGGCGGCGGCGGCGGCGGGGGCAAACCTATTTGTTGCGGGAACAGCGTTGCTTGGAAAACCGGATGTCAAAAAACAGTTTCTACGATTAAAACAGCTTGCTGTCGAAAACAAGAGTTGATTGCCATCGTTGATGATTTGAGTTGATTATTTTGAATTTTATCAATGAGGTTCAATGATTTTGAAAAATTTCATTGAATTGCTCTCTTATTTTCTTTACGGAGAAATTGCCTACTCGGACGACTAATTTATTTTCATTTCTGCTCAACACTCTTGTTGAATCTTTTATGATAAGTTTTCCAAGTGTTTACAAATTTGGGCTAAGACGGATAAAATTTTTCCAAATATTCTCAAACGAATTATTTATTGAGGTAAACGCATGGACTTTTCCTCTAACTTAATCATGACAAACCATGCACAATTTGATATTGTCCTGAATTGATTGTATCCTT
>JAIRTV010000237.1 GCA_031254675.1 Planctomycetaceae bacterium
TAGTTCGTGCTAATTATAATGATTTCAAGAATAATATTTACGCTACAAATAAATATTTGGAACGTTTTTTGAGAAACTTGTTGTTAGGTGAAGATAACGTATTAAAAAACAGAGAATTATTGGTTACGCTTGACAATGAAGACCAATCCCCAAATACCCCAAAATAAGACACAAGGGAATTTCATGAACGGTTATAAATTTAGATTAGACCTTTTCTTTAACCTTTTCCCTAACACAAGATATTTCATTTAATACTTGTTTATTTGAACACAGAAATCACAGAAGACACGGAATTTTTTTATTTTTTCCGTGTGTTCTGTGTTCAGTTTATTCCTTGAGGAAAAGGAGCTCTATTTCAACTTTATTTTCCAAACAACACAATTTTAGTAGCAAGAAAATTCCCATTAATAAAACCATATTACCTCATAACAAATCTTTTTCGTGTTATTTCGTGCGAAAAAAAAATGAACACGAAATTCGAAAAGTTAGAGAAAAGGTTTCATTGACTACTAAACTGTTGGCGTTACAAATTCCGAATCGCAATCCCAAACGAAGTTTGGTTTGTTATTCGAGATTCACGACTCTGCCGTCGGCAACATCACTAAGTTGGAGTAACGTTAATTTTTTATGTTTGGCAAACGGCAATTGGTTTGCAAGAGGTCGATGGTTTGAAGCCTTCGCGGTATCTTATTGAAACCGCAAAACAAAATATTGAGGGCGATATTACGATTGACGAAGTAAAACAACGGATTGACCGTTATTACAAAATCGAGTCGGTTAAAGAGGAAAAAGAACGAGCCGAACCGGAATTCGTGACAATAACGATCAACAACGTAACAGAAAAATGTAATGATTCAGTGAAATTGAATAGAATAAACATGACCAGTATTCCACTGAATCGTTACTTTTTTTTGATTTATTGTGGAATCTCAACGGTTTCACCATCATTAACACAAGTGAGATTCCAAAGAATTGTTGGTCTGCTTGTTACAGCAATAGGACGAACAGAACCATCGCCCAACAGGAAATTGATTATCCCTGAATGAGAACTACCGAGAGTTTCGCGACCTTCACGAGTTTGTGGACCGTTTGATTCGTTTGCCGTTTTTGAAGTTGATGGGCTGGTTGCTAACAAATCGGCGTTTGTATCAACAACACGTGCAATATTGGAAGCAGCGTCACCATTGTATGTCAATTGATAACCGCCATTCCAAGATGTTGCCACATCGCTGGTGTTGGTAAGAGCCCAATCTGGAATATGTTTTTCCGCCCAAATAAATTGATTGGAAGTTCCATCGCTCCACCAAGCCATCGTATCACGCAATTCCCAGTTGTAGATACTACGACATGTTACATCATTCGCGTCGGCTCCCGTTTCGGTGTAAATAGCGACAATCGCTAACCGAAAAGGACCGATAAACGAGTTGAAGTTCTGATCACCGGTATTAACAGTATCGTAACGATTATATTTGTGCCACCAACTGTAAGCACCGTTGTTTTTAGCAACCAAAGCAACGTAATCCGTCAATGGTCCTGATTTATTTCCACTCAGTTTCACGGCTTGTGAACCGTTGCTGGAAGGGCAACGGTAACTGGTTAACGCTCCGATTCCGGCTTTCAATTCCGGCGAAGAAATACCGTTGAACCATGTGGTATTTGATTTGATGACATTGGTATCGTCATGCGAAGCGGCAAAACGATACAATCCGTCATCCATCGCTTTGTCATGGAGGGCTTGCTGTTCCATGAAAGGCCACAAAAACATGTGAATTGTCGGTCTGTCGGCGAAAATACAGATCGGCGGCAAAGCGTCTCGGGTACTATTGAAATTGTGAATTCCAATACCGATCTGCTTTAGATTATTGGTACACTGAGCGCGTCTGGCGGCTTCTCGGGCGGCTTGCACGGCGGGTAACAGTAATGCAATTAGCATGCCGATAATTGCAATGACCACGAGTAATTCAACCAACGTAAATCCAATAAACGTACGAATTTTCATTTTTTTTCTCCTTTAAAATGAGAAATGGAAGTTTTACAGATTACATAACAAATAATCTGCTTTGTTGTAAAGTTGGGAAAATGTAACGCCGAGAAACGGCAACAGAAATATCGCTCGCAGATTTAGGAGCGACACGCTATTGTGGTCAGATTCATTCCCACCGACGAAAGTGGTGTATTATATGTTTCACACATATAATACCGAACGATACCCGTAGCATTCCACGCGACGCTCCCCTAGCGGGAGCTACGTAACTTTTGGAATGCACGATAATTTTCTACTCGGAAAATCCGGTCGTCATGTAGAAAATTACTGTTCGCCGAAGCGACCACAAAATTGTTGACGTACTCGATTATTGTTTTTACCCGAACAAAAATTCGGGTAATTTATTCTTCAAAATGGAAAAATGGTCTCCAAAAAATTAAAATTTAAAAACAGAAATCAATATGTTCAAAATATTACACGATTCATCGGCACTTGTCAAGCCGGAAAATAAAAAATTTTTTTGGGTCATTATTTAAACCTTTTCTTTAACAATTACTTTAATGCTTATTGTGGTGTTGATTTTATTTGAACTTCGTCATGTGAATTTTTCCAAAATTTAAAAAACGCCAAAACCTACTTTCCAGCAAGCAAACGATAATAAACGAAATGTTAAGTTGCGAACCGTTTAACAAATTGAGTTTTTTGTGTCCATTTTGAAAAATTTTTGCACAATTATTTCTTGTAAATGATATGGGTAAAAAATTAGAAAAATTGGATATGTTATTGGAACATGTTATTAGAATTGACTTTTAAAATGCGAAGAGTACATCCTTATTGCCGCGATGTACAAATATTCAACTTCTTGTCGTACCGATTCTCATGAATCTTTATCGATCAACAAAATTCGCTTGGCGAATCATTGACGTTTCTTCGTCGTCGTCAACTTCAATGCTTTTGCGAGGTTTTGTGACTGTTTTTGATTTTGTCGGCGGTTTTTGCGGCAATTCCGGAATGAACATATCCGATTCCTCTTCGGAAATCTTTGACGCCACCGAAGCAGGAATCCGTTTATTCATTGTGATGGAAGCGGTGGTGTGAGGAATCGAGTAATTGTGTTCCGGCAATGTCTCCAAGCAATCAGGACAAGATCGAGAAGAAGAATTTCCTGATAATTGCGGAATTGGTATTTTGGGCGGTGATGTTGGAGATGCAGTTGGAATTGTTGCTCCATTTCTCAATGACATACCCATTTGCCCAATATTGGGAACAGATTGTTGAGCCGCCGCACCGGAACGCGGCACCGGTTGGCGAACCGGAAGCGGCGAAACAACCGAAACTTGTTGTCCAACCGGAACAGCCGATCGCGCAACCGCCATCGGTCGAGGAACATTTTGACCTTGCTGCCTGATATTCGGTGTCTCGGAACCAAGTAAACCAGAAAACGGTGACAATACTCCTGTTACCGTAGAAAGCAAATTTGTCCCAGTCGATTTCGCCGATTGAAGCAAGCCCAAACCGGACATCGGCACCATATCTGGAACATTATTCGTCATACCATTGGGTACATTATTCGCCATACCGATTGGTCGGTTATTGAACGCGACTGGTTGCGGCAACCGTTGTCGTGTCGGTTGTAAGGCATATCCAGTATTTTGTGGTGTTACGGCGTTGGAGGTGATGATCGGTTGATCGAAAAACATTGGTTGATTGATAGTCGGTTGTCTCATTCTATTTTCCAACGGTTGCGGATTCATTCGTTGTCCTTTTCCCCGCAAAAAATCAACTGCGGACGCCATGATGTCTTTTCCTCTAACGGGCGAATTTATATTCGTACTCATTGTTGCATTCATATTCGTATTCATGTTGTAATTCACCGGCTGAACTGTTTGCGGAGTTGGGCGTGCCGAATAGGTTTGCGGAATTGGAATTGTTTGAGACTGGGACAAAAGGGCTTGCTGAATTCCGGCGGATTCCAAGAGTTGGTTTTGTTGCTCCAATTGAACTTGCAACGCCTGTTCTTGTGCCGCAATTTCACGAGCAGCCTCTTCGCGAATCACACGTTCTCGAATTGCCATTTCGCGTGCGGCTTCTTCGCGAATTTCCTGCTCCCGAATTTCTTGCTCTTCCGCGGCGGTTTGCGCGGCAATCCGGCGTGCTTCTTTTCGTAACGCTTCCTGATGAACCTGCAACTCCAATTCTTTTTGCTTTTCGATTTTCTTCTGAAGTTTTTGTGCCTGCTCCAGAATTTTTTCCTGCATCTCGCGTTTGTCCAATTCTTCCGATTGCGTTGTCAATTCGTCCGAACGCATATCGAGTTCTTCTTCAACTTCTTCCATAGCAGCGGACATTCCTTCAAGATAAGCTTGTTCCATCGCCTCATTTAAGGCTTCAACCGAAAAAAAACGTTTCGAATGATCCGGATCGGTTCTTGATTGATCAATCGTCGTTTTCGAGATTGTTTTGGCGGATGTTGTCGTTTTGGTTGCTTTATTATTTCCGGTTCGAGGCGAAACCGGCAAACCTTCACTACGTTGAAAAACAGGTTTGGTGGGAACCGGATGAAATCGCGGAACCGGCATCGGCGATTTTATTTCCGCTTCGGTTTCTTCCAATGGCGGTTCTTCCTCTTCGGGGTTGTTTTCGGTTTCAAATAAATTGGCTTCGGCGGCAATCCGGTTTGGTCGTGAATAGCCGGTCGGCGCGTAACCAATTGCCGGATAACCGGTTTGGGCAAAACCGCTCATCGTCATACCGTGTATTGGCTGATTCGGCATTGGGTTCGGATACGCAAAACGATTGTTCGCCATCCCAATCGCCATTCCGCCGGCTTGCATAATTCCGCCGGCAACACCTGGAGATTGCAATGCCGAAGCGAGTTGCACGGCATTATTCGAAACCATCGCCACCGGAACCATCATCCCACAACCAGGAGTCAAACCACACGGTCGCGCCGCCGTACAACCCGAATGCATCGCACACGCTTTGATTACCGCATTGCTATTGACCATTCCGTTCGGCAACCGAACTCCAGCCGGCGTCATTATTCCTACCGGTGTTGTTACGCCCGCCGCCGCAACCACGCCGCCTGTTGTAATTGTCGAAACGCCGGGAACAACTCCCATCGAAATCAACAAACCATTCGGTCCCGCAAGAACCGGCGTTTTAGGATTTGTCGGTTGCATCGGTGGAGTTTCAATTGTTTTCTTAGGCGGAATGGGAGTTGGTACGGTTGGGCTATTCGGTACAATCGCCGATGGCATTGTTGTTGTGTTGGGCAAAACCATTCCGTTATTCCCAAGCATCAACATTTGCTGATTCATAATCTGCTGATTCATGTAATTCGGATTGGCTCGTCCGCAGTTTGGTGTTAAACCGCATGGTTTCATGGGGCTGCAAAACGGCGTTAATCCGCAAGCTTTTGCTCCGTTTCCGAGTCCGGCAAAAGAATTGGGATCGGCGGGGTCGATCCACATTCCGCAACCGAGTGTTCGGCAACAAGGATTCTTCGCGGTACATTCCGGACTTAAACCGCAATGTCGGCGGAATCCTTTGTTTGGTTTATGCCCTTCGCAGGAACAATCATGATCGTTGCCTTTTTTGAAACAGTCGAAAAGACCTTTTTTGCGGGAAGAACATTTTTCGCAACCTTCGATATTGCAATTATTTTCGTCATCGCATCCTGAATTGGGGGGGCAGCCGACCCAAGGAGTTCGGTTGTATTCGAATGCCCAATCACACCGGAAAAGATGTCCTCGATTCGTTTTCTTGTGCGAACAACCGCCCAGACCGAAAGCCAAACCGATTGCGAACAATAAAATGAAAGTCTTGGAAAAACGGAACATACTAAAGGAAAATAAATTAAACATGGTCTTGCTACCGAGTGGTTGTTACCGAACCAAAGTATCGGTTTTTGTTGTGTGTATTTTGTCGATTTTTTTTGACTCTTTATATTGGTTCAATCTTCTTTGATTGAATCCGACAAAGGAAATCAATGTCAAAATCGGGCGCAACACCGACCCATTGCGGTAAGTATCGGCTCGAAACAACCGGAATAATTAGAAAAACCGTTAAACTCGATTTATTTTTACAAAAGTTTCGCGCGGTTTGCGGACTGACGTGTCAATTTGGTGCGTGTTCGGAATTAGGACGGATTAAATTGGCGAAGTTTAGTAAACTGTTTAGCAAACTTCTGAATCGTTAAACCAAAAATCGGATTGTTTTCTTTGAACACGAAATAACACAAAAAATACAAAAACAGGAATTGAGGAGAAAATTCTGTCCATTTCGGGTTCAAACGAAAATATCTTTTGGGCAATTCGACACCTCACAAAATTCTTCGGCGAGAGGTTTGCCTACCCAAATTAACAAATCAGCATTAACAAATCAGCACTTTCACGCTAAGGAATTTTTATAAATTCTTCTTTCCTATTTTTCCTACCCATTGTATTTTTTTTTTTTTGACTATACTACCACCGATTTCAATAAGTCGCCGAAACGCCGAAACACCAAAACACTGCAACATTGCATTGGTGTTTGCGGCGCAAACCACAACAAAAATCAATCATAACCACGATGAATCTCCCCATGTTAAAAACGATTTTTTGGTACACATTCAAACATCTCAAATCACGTTTTGACGGTACAATGATTCGGCGTTTACGTTCGTTACGCCGGACAAAGAAACTACTAAAACAGTTGCAACCGGAACAAAATTCGCTGGAATCTTGGATTCGTGAAGTGATTGATGCCGATTTGAAATTTTACCTCTCGACATTACTTGTTGCGGATAAACTTTGGTTTTTTTTCGAAAATCCGTTGATCAAATGGTTTTTGCGGAAAGAACAAATTCGGCAAAACAAATTGTATGACCAATTGGAAACAATTTTTCTTGTACCGAAACAAGATCGAATTATTTTGAAAAATATTCAACTTCCGCGTGCGAAAGACGCCGAAAAATACGCTTTTGTCAGCGGAATTATTGAAATAATAACGCCTTATTTATTACAAAATCCGGTTTTGTCGGCACATCTTTTTGGTCAAGATATTGAGTGCGAAGGACTTTACGAACCGAATGAACATATTCAACTTCGTGCGGACGATATTGTTATTGATGCGGGAGCCAATGCGGGTTTATTTTCTGTTCTCGGCAGTGTCAAAGGTTGTACTGTTTACGCTTTTGAACCAATACCGTACATGCGGGACAATTATTTAACGAAAGTCGCCGCATGGAATCGTAACATCACCATTTGCCCATTCGCTTTGTGGGATAAAGAGGAAGCCTTAACTTTTTCCGTCAGTCACGCCAATCCTCATTCTGCCTCCGCCGTTGTTAAAACAGGTTATAAAAATAGCGAACAAATAACCGTTCCTGCTATCTCTCTTGATGAATTTGTACGTCAACAGAATATTCCGCGCATTGATTTTATCAAAGCCGATATTGAAGGAGCGGAACGTCATTTGTTGATGGGAGCCAAAAATGTACTCAAAGAATTTGCTCCAAAATTATCAATTTGTACGTACCATTTGCCGGATGATCCGGTTGTGATTCGTCGTTTGATTCAGGAAAGTAATCCCAATTATGTTGTTATTCAAGGCGCCAATAAAATTTATGCCTACAACCCAAACAAAAATTAAATAAATATGACACAAATTTGTCCTATCTGTCAATCAAATCGTATCAAATTTCTTTTTGAAAATTACGATATTTTGTTTGGTTATCCTGAATCGTTTGTTCTGAACCGTTGTGTTGCGTGTGGACATATTTTTCTTGTTGGTGATTTTACCAATGAAATGTTGAGCGATCTTTACACAAATTATTATCCGCGTAAACAATTTGATGTTGATCTTTACAAACCTTATCCTGAAAGTGCGGGCTTTTTTTCTTGGTTGGATGGAGATCGTGCGGCGTGTCATCGTTGGGTTCCGAAAAATGTACGTATTCTGGATATTGGTTGCGGTTATTGTGAAACGCTTGGCTATCACAAAAAGAGAGGTTGCGACGTTTACGGCGTGGAAGCCGACGAAAACGCGGCAAAAATCGCCAAACGTTACGGATTTAATGTGCATACCGGAATTTTTGACGCCCACTGTTACGAAGAGAATTTTTTCGATTATGTAACAATGAATTGGGTGCTGGAACATTGCGTCCAACCGGAAGAAACGCTTCGGCAAATTTATTCGGTTCTCAAACCGAATGGAAAATTGATTTTTTCTATTCCTAATCTTTTTTCTCTTAGTCGATATGTGTTCGGAAAATTATGGCGCAATTGGCATACGCCGTATCATTTGCATTTATTTTCGCAACAGTCGGCGCGTGTGTTACTTGAAAAGACCGGTTTCCAATATAACGGTTCCAAAAATTTTACCGTCTCCAACGCTTTAATGGGACAATGGGCAATTCTTTTTGTTCACGGTAAACGAGGCGAAAAGTCAACATGGGCAAGTCCGGGAACCAATTATCTTACCGAAGATCAGGAAAAAATTTGGTTTGTTCGTTTGTATCGTTTTTTCGAAACGATCAGGATTCATGCTTGGTTGATGCGTTTTGGCGATGCAATTGGAATGGGAGATGATCGTCTCTATTTCGCAACGAAAAAATAAATATTATTAACAATTATTAACAATCTTGTCAAATGGTTTCGTATTTATTGATTATTGCCTTGTCGTTATTCGTGATGGTGTTGATTGTTGATGTGGTCAATTATTCTGTGTTGTTTATTTTTTTTCGGCAATTCCGCCAACAAGAATGGACAACTCCGCAAAATGATTATGTACCGAAAACATTGGTTTGCCTTGCTCTTCGCGGTGCCGATCCTTTTTTGAAACAACATGTTGAAGGATTATTGACACAGGATTATCCTGATTATACGATACGTTTTATTGTTGATGATCAAAAAGATCCGGCGTTGTCGGTGATTCGGGAGGTGATTCAACGTTTAGACGCAAAACATACGGAAATTACGATTGTCAAAGAATATTTTGAAACATGTGCGTTGAAATGTAATTCGCTTTATCGTGCGCTTCAAACGGTTGATTTGACTTATGAGGTGATTGCGTTTTTGGATGCCGACACCAATCCTCATTCGCAATGGTTACGCCAATTGGTTGAGCCGCTTTCGGATTCGCGTTTCGCTGCGACAACAGGGCAACGTTGGTTTTGTCCGGAAAAATCGAACACCGGTTCGATTGTACGCAAACTGTGGATGGCGGCGTGTTTGGTTCTGTTTTATTCTCAACGTCTTATTTGGGGCGGTTCGTTTGCCATACGACGCGAAACATTATTTCAAAGCGGAATCATGGAACAGTGGAAAACGGTATTGACGGAAGACATTCCGCTTTCAATGACGCTTGCGAAATTTGGTTACAAAACGGCAGTGATTCCTGATCTGATCATGGTCAATCGTGAAACCTGTACTCTTTTGTCATTTTATCGTTGGGCAACACGCCAAACTCTTTACGGTAAACTTTATCATACAACATGGTTTCTGAACATTTTTATTGGAATCATAGGAGTGGTACCGATTCTTTTGGGCATGATATTAACGTTTCTGGGCGTTGCTAATTTAGTCACGGAAAATAATGTTGGCAACAATTATTATATCGGTAATTATTATGTTGTGTTATTGAGTATGGCGACAATACTGGTCTATTGTGGCGGTGCGGTTGGAGCCGCTTATTTTTTGGAACGTGAAATTCGTATCAAACTCAAAAAACGTAACGAACAATTACCGTCTTGGTCATTCAAAAACGTCATACAAACGTTGTTAATAATTCCGGTAACACAATTTGTTTATCTGCTAACCATTTTCCGATTATTTTTCCTTGACCGTGTTGAGTGGCGAGGCGTGGAATATGCTGTTCAATCGGATAAAAGTGTTCGGCTTATCGAATACCGACCTTATCGTGAAACATCGACAACAAATACGCATTCGCTCTGAATTTCGTAATCGTTCACGCAATATCCGAAACAATCGGAAATCTTCTCAATACAGACGATGGCAATAACGTTGAAGACCTCGGATTGACAATAAGAGGAAAAGATGTTATTCTTGGTTACTGTTCAAGATTTTATCGTTTTCAAAACGAAAATTACCATTCCTAACAAACAATTCGCAAACCATGAAAACATTTTACGAACATTATTTTCCGGTTATTCTGATTCTTTTTTCATTATCGGTAACAGTTTCGGCTCAGATGCCGAAAAGTTGGGAAGAGCCGTTGCCTTCGGGAGCGTTGCAAGACGATTACGAACCCGGTGTTGATTCGAAGCGTCAAGAAGGTGTTCCTGTTGGTAAAGTGTTCAATATTCCCTTGAACAACTCCAACATTTTTCCCGGAACGAAACGGAATATTTCTGTTTACGTTCCTGCACAATATCAAGCCGTAAAACCGGCATGTGTTTATGTTGCGCTGGATGGTCTTGGTTTCAATGCTCCTATTGTTTTCGATAACCTGATTCATAAGGGCGAAATTCCTGTGATTATTGGTATCGGTATTAGTTCCGGCAATGTCCCTGTTGCCGAAGGTCAGGAGAATCCGCGATTCAATCGAAGTTACGAATTTGACAGTTTAAACGATGATCTTTGCCGATTGTTGTTGGAAGAAGTTTTCCCGCTTGTTGAAAGTCACAAAACGCCGGATGGGCTTGAAATTAAGTTGTCGCGAGACCCGAATGATCGTTGTACTGGTGGTGCAAGCACGGGAGGAATTGGGGCGTTTACGCTGGCGTGGGAACGCCCTGATCAATTCCGTCGCGTTTTTTCCGCTATCGGAACTTTTGTCTGTATGCGTGGTGGTGATCGTTATCCTGTTCTTGTGCGAAAAACAGAACCGAAACCAATTCGTGTATTTTTACAAGATGGTCATCTGGATCAATGGGGTGGTGGTCCTGAAGTTGGTGATTGGTGGATTGGTAATGTTGCGTTAAATCGGGCGTTGGAATTTTCCGGTTACGATGTCAACCACGCATGGGGAACCGGTCTTCACAGCGGAAAACATGCAACCGCTATTTTTCCTGATGCGATGCGTTGGCTCTGGCGTGATTACCCGGAACCGGTCAAAGCAACACCGGAAAAAACACTCAACGTGTTTGCAAAACAAATATTGAAACCAAAAGAAGATTGGACGATTTTCTCCAAAGAACTTCGAGACCCTCATTACTTGGCAGTCAATCAACAAGGTGAAGTTTTTGCACACGATGTTGAAACGAAAATGATTTATCGTTTTGACGGAGAAGGAAAAGCGGTGGCAGTGATTCCGCAAACCGGATCAGGTGGTGCGATTGCGTTCGACGCCAATGGAACATTGCTTGCCGCCGATACGGCAACAGAAACAATTTTTGTTGCCAATATCAATGAGCCGACACCGCAATGGACAAAATTTGTCGATGGTATTAACGCTTCGCAAATATCACCGCTTCCGAATGGTGATATTTATGTTGCTGATGCGCAACGCGGAATTGTTTGGCTTGTCAAGGCGGATGGCAGTAAAACAATGGTTGCGGACAATCTTGTTGCGCCGGGTGGAGTGGCGTTGATGCCGGATGGCAAATGGCTTGCGGCGGTTGAAAGCCGAACGCATTGGGGAACAAGTTTTCAAATCAAACCGAATGGAGAGTTGGAATATCGGCAACGGTATTATTGGTTCCATGTTCCTGATGAGGCGGAAGATTTAGGGAATGGCAATTGTCGATTTGATCAGGACGGGCGATTTTATGTTGCGACAAGAATGGGCGTAACAGTGCTTGATCGCAATGGTCGTTCACGTTTGATTTTGCCGCTTCCGAACACCGACGGCAATCCTGAAGCGATTTCATTGGATTTTGGCACGTCGGAATTTGATACGATTTACTTTATTTCCGTCAAAACGATTTTCAAACGAAAGTTGAATATCAAAGGTGTTCCGTCATGGAAAAAATTTGATAAACTTCCTAATTGGGGTGCGGGGTAAAAATTTGTGAATTAGATTTCCGTTTGGTGTTTATGATTTGATGTTTCGATTGGTCAATTTGTCAATCAAAATCGAAAACAAAAACGTGAGGGATGATAGAAAAAAGATGAAAAAGCAATTAAACGTCTTTTACTCCATGTCCCTCACTTTTATTGTTATTAGAAAGAGTCTCCACCAAGAACTTGACCGCTGTTTGGTTG
>JAIRTV010000279.1 GCA_031254675.1 Planctomycetaceae bacterium
TTGCCGGCTCAACACAAGGGCTGGTCGGCTATCGCCGACGCGACCTTTCGGCGAAAGGTCGCCCACCTTGTTTGCCGAAGGTTGCCCACCTTGGAAGTCGCTTACCTTGGAGGTCGCCTTCCTTATACCTTGTTTTAAATAGACTTAAAAGAAAATGGAGGGTTTCATAATCAATATTGTACAAACGATTTTTTTTGCCAATTTGAAGTACCTTAAAAAAATCTGTTTGTGAACAATGTGGAATAGAACAATTTTTTTAAAATTTTTCTCCTACTACTTCCATGTCTTACAGACATTCGTAGAATAACTAGCTTGAATATCCCACAAGAGGATATTCTTGTACTCGAACATGGAATTTTGTTTTTGATAGATTTATCGATTTTATTGATATTTTGATTCATTTTAAGGAGAAAATAACCCAAACTATGACAACCACATTGAAATCAAAAAGTATTCAAAACAATTTTGCGTCTCCATTATCAACAGTTCCGACGCCAACCGAACATCAACTCGTCAGTTTTTTTATTAACGATTTTGACGACGATTTCGATGATGACGATTTTGATATTGATTTCGACGATGATTTCGAAAGTCTTTCAGACGCCGAATTTGATGAATACGGCGATATTGACGAAAATGATTTCGAAGAAATTGATATACCGGACGACGATTTCGACAACGATATTGACGAACAGGACGATTTCGATGATTTCGACAGTTTGGATGCCGACGAAAATACTTTTGATAATGACGCTGTTGATAATTAAGCGTAAGCGGTTGCAAACAACTCGGAATTTTCGGAACGGCGCGAACTGTCCAATACAAATTCAGATATTGATGAATATGAATCAACAGAACACAAATAAACCCGATTCACCATACCATGTTTCCCACGAAAAACGAACATGGAATCGGAAATTTGCGGATGCTTTTCGTGGTTTACGGTTATCGGTTTATCGTCAATCGAGTTACCGGATTCATTTTGCAGCAACAATTATCGTCTTGGGAACTGCTTGGTGGCTTGGCAATTTTGATACGATTCGTTGGATGTTGTTAATTTTTTGTATCACTACGGTTATCGTTAGCGAAATATTCAACACCGCCATCGAAACACTTGCAAAAGCCATCACCAATTCGTACAATCGTTACATCGGTCAAGCGTTGGATATTGCCAGCGGTGCCGTACTCGTTACAGCATTCGGCGCAACCTGCGTCGGTGCTATTCTGTTTTTAGAAGCAATTTGGAAAAAATTTGGGAGCTTTTGATGAAACGTGTTTTGTTTTCGGAACGTGTTTTAGCTGTAAAATGTGTTCTGTTTTCTGTGTTGATGTTTTTTGTTGTTTCGGCAATGTTTTCTGTTTCGGTGTTTGCAGCGGAAACACGTCCGAATATTGTGTTCATTTTCACCGATGACCATGCGTATCAAGCAATTGGAGCTTACGGCTCCAACCGGAACGAAACACCGCAGATGGATAAACTTGCCGCACAAGGGATGCGATTTACCAACTGTTGTGTTACCAATTCGCTTTGTGGTCCAAGCCGCGCCGTTATTCAAACCGGTAAATATTCGCACATAAACGGTTTTAAAACGAATGTGGACAAATTTAATATGGATCAACCGACTTTTCCCAAAATGTTGCAAAAAGCGGGTTATCAAACGGCGATTGTTGGGAAATGGCATCTTGTGAGTGAGGTTCAGGGTTTTGACTATTCTGAGGTGTTGATTGGGCAAGGTCCTTATTACAATCCGCCCATGATTCGCAACGGTGAACGTGTGAAACATGTCGGCAAGACAACAGAAATTATTACGGATCTTTCGCTGCAATGGCTTGAGAAACGTGATACGTCAAAGCCTTTTCTGTTGATGTTGCAACACAAAGCTCCGCATCGGGAATGGGATGCTTATCCGAAATATTACAATCAATATAAAGATCGAGTTTTTCCGTATCCGGAAACTTTTGACGATACTTATTCCGGTCGTGGACGTGCTGCGTTGGAGCAAGATATGACGATTGCCGAAACAATGACACGGCAGGATTTGAAACTTGAAGTTCCTGGCGTTTGGAATTCCATGACCGACGAACAAAAAGCAGAATGGCACGAAATGTATGACGAACGCAATGCGGAATTTGAAACGGTTCGAAATGATCCGGTTGCGTTGAAACGTTGGAAATACCAATGTTATATGAAAGATTATTTGAGTTGTGTTGCTGCGGTGGACGACAGTATCGGACAAGTAACCGATTTTCTGGACAAAAACGGACTTGCGGAAAATACGGTGGTTGTTTATGCGTCGGATCAAGGTTTTTATCTTGGCGAACACGGTTGGTTTGACAAACGATTTATGTACAACGAATCGTTCAAAACACCGTTAATTGTTCGTTGGAACGGCGTGGTCAAACCGGGTAGTGTTAACAATGATATTGTTTCCAATGTGGATTTTGCGGAAACATTTCTTGACATGGCGGGAGTTCCGATTCCCAACGATATGCAAGGACGATCACTTGTCCCGATTCTCAAAGGGCAAACACCAACGGATTGGCGAAAATCGTTTTACTATCATTATTACGAATATCCCGCCGTTCACATGGTGAAACGTCATGAAGGAGTTTACGACGGACGCTTCAAATTGATTCATTTCTACAATGATATTGACGAATGGGAATTTTACGATTTACAAAATGATCCGCAAGAACTTCGGAACGCGGTTGCTGATTCAACATATTCTGCGGAAATTGCCCGTCTCAAAACCGAATTGGAACGGCATAAAACCGAACTCAATGTGCCGCCGGTTGAAGTGAACACAAAAAGTGCAATTTTTGATGTTCCGCTTGCCGAAGAGCGACCCGTCATGAAGCGAACAATTGAACGGCTTCGTCGTGATATTGAACAACGCAGAAGTAATCGAAAGTAATCGATAAAAATCTTTTTCGTGTTCGGATGGTGTGGTCGTTGAAATAAACAAAGTAGGCAACCTTTAAATCAGGCGGGCTTGGAGCGATTGCGATGTTTCGGAATATTTTGATTTTGTTGAGTTTTTGGATGTTCGTTGAGGCAATTCAAATCGGTTTAGCCCAAGAACAACAAGAACAAGTTGACGAATCCGATGTTGTTGAGGATGTTCAGAAATCCGAAACGGTTAATCCTTTTTTCGAACGCTTAGTCCCGCCCGATCGAATAACACTTCGGCGTTACGATCAAACCGGACGCCTTATCGAAGCGGGGAAATTAGCGGAAGCAGCTCAACTTCTTGGTACAATTTTGGAAAATCCTGTTGATTATTTTGTACCGCCCAACATCCAACCAGATATCCAGCCAGACATCCAACCCCCCAATTTTTCCAGCCAAACTTCAAACAAATTGTTCGGCAATCTTGTTCTCGAACGATTACAAGGTTTACCACGTAAAGCGTTGGAATCTTACTCACTGCAATTTGAAGCTCAAGCCCGACGGTTGTTGGAAAATGCGGTTCAAAACGGGTCAATTGAAGAAATCCAACTTGTTTCAAAATTGTACTTTCCCACAACTTCAGGAGCAACCGCTTCTTTTTTGCTCGGTATTGATCAATTCGAACACGGCGCTTACGAAACCGCTATGTTGACATTGCAACGCCTCAACCAAAGTCGGCACGACCTCACACCGTTCGAACCGGTGTTGAGTTTGACGTTGGCAAGCACCCAACTCCGCTTTCAACAGAAAGATCAAGCACGCCAAACAATTGAACAATTACTCAAACGTTATCCCACGCCAACCATTTTGTTTTTCGGTAACGAATTGTGGAAACCGAAATCAACCGATGAAATTATCGCCCGTTTGGAAACATTGATAGAGGAATCAAAAACAAATCAGTCGAAAGCACATTCAACTGCTTTGTGGTTGGAGCAAACCGGTTGGCTGCTCGGAATGGGTACACCAAGCCAGAATACAGAAACATTAACACAAAAACCTCTTCTCGAACTCATTTGGTCAGTACCAATATTGAACAAATTAATCTTCAATTGGGAAGCAGACAATCTCTTAAATCTTGTTCAAAATAGTTCGGATACTTATATTCCCGCCGCACAACCGTTAATCGTTGACGACCGCCTTCTCACTCGCGGCATGAACGAAATCACCGCTGTTGATCGGCAAACCGGTAAACAACTTTGGACTGCTACCGAAACAGAATATCGAATCTCAAAAAAAATTCAGTTGCCGTTCTCAATGAATATGAACACCGCAAGAATTAGTAGTCAGAATTATCGCGGATTGCTTCGTCTTTTCTTTTGGCATGATCGGATCACGCATCAAATGAGCAGTGATGGTTCACGACTTTTTACGGTTGATGGGTTGGACATGCGGTCATTGGCGTATGCCGCATTGGGACGCGGAGTACGAAATCTCCAAATCGGTAAAAAATCCATCGAAGATCCACGATGGGGTCCCGGTAATACCTTAGTCGCACGAGATGTTAAAACCGGACAAATTTTATGGCAAATCGGAAAATTCCCTTATGTCCAAAAACGTTTCGATCAATATGTTGAAGAGTTTGAACCGGAACAAAAAAAGAAAGAACCACAAAATTCCTCGTCGTCCACTAAAAATTTGAACGAAAACACAAACAATAATGCGAACGATAATATCAATAAAAATACGAATGAAAATTCTCAAACCGTTGCAAAACAAAACGATCATTTTACCGAAGAAGAACTTTTTTTTAGTGAAACATGGTTTCTTGGTGCGCCGTTGCCGTTTCGTGGTCGGCTTCATGTGATTGGCGAAAACGGTGGAGTTGTTCGTTTGATGGTTTTGGATGCGGAATCAGGACGCCTAATCCGTCAACAACCACTCGGAATTCCCGAAAATCCGTTTGAAATGGATCCGTTGCGAAAATATTACGGTTTGATTCCTTCTGCCTCCAACGGTTTAATTCTTTGTCCAACCGGTATTGGATTTGTTGTTGCGCTGGACGTTGCAACAATGACTCCGGTTTGGTGTTTCAGTTATTTGGCAACAGAAAAAGAAAACGGGAATACTCGTAATCAATTTCGTCCGATGCGAAATCAATTTGGCGGAATGGTTCACGGTCAGAACGATGAATTTCGCCGTTTATTTGCGTTCACCGGTTGGCAAGTTCCGACCTTGATGATCGACAACAACCGAATTTTGGTTGCGCCGCCTGATGATCCGGCGTTGTATTGCCTTGATCTTCTGACCGGAAAATTACTTTGGCAGAAAAAGGAATTGAAACACGAACATGCGTTGTATGTTGCCTGTATTCGAAACGAAACAGCTTATATTGTTACGCCTCGTTCCATGCTTGCGCTGAATATGGAAACAGGGGAACCCGTTTGGGAATTTTCGTTGACGGCAGTTTCGCCGCCAAAAGAACAACTCCAACAGCAATTCCCAAAGCAATCTCACGAACATCCCGATACGGAATTAGCAAACGCTCAAACCTCTTCCGAAACCAACACCAAACCGAATCTTTGTTTTCCGCATGCGCTGAAGCCAAACGGAATCGGAGTTCACAACGGCAATCAGTATTTTTTACCGTTTACGGACGGATATTTGGGAATGATTGATTTGGATCGGGGAACAATGGAAATCATGTCGTCGCAACTTGTTTCACAAACATCTTCGACAATAATTGAATCAAAAAAAGATTCAAAACGCAACGAATCCGATTCTGATTTTGGGACGGAATTGTTATCGTTACGGGGCGGCAATTTTCCTTTATTTTCGACAGGTCGGGAGATCAATGATCCGGTTTACAATTCGTTGTTGCGTCAAGAAATAACGCTTGGTAATTTGATTGGTTTTCGTGGTCGTTTTTTTTCGCAAACTCCAAACCGGATTCTTTGTTTCGATCAGTTGGAACCATTGAAAGAAGAAGCAACCAATCGGCTTAAAGTCAATCCGAATGATGCGGAAGGACTTTTGCAACTGGGACGTGTTCGTCGTGCGGAAGGAAATATTGCCGAATCCATTGCTCTGTTTCGTCGGTCATTGCAATCTCAATATTCGGAATACACAACGGATTGTTTGCGAAAAACACTTTTGGAAGCGATTCGAAACGATTATTCAGCATGGTCTTCTGCCGGATCAGAATTGGAAGCCTTAGCGGAATTTCCAGAAGAACTCGGCGAAATCTTGTTTGCTCGCGCTCAAGGTGCATTACAAAACAGTGAAACGGACAAATTAACAGAATCGATAAAATTAACCGAATTGACGGAATTACTTCAAAAAGTCTTTTATCTTGAATCGGAACACTCGGTTCAAGTTCCGGTCAATCACGAACTTTCGTCGCAACTCCATCGTATTTTGGGAACAATGTTGGAACAATCGCTGAAAAGTAACAAAAATCCAGAACTCAAAAATAGTATCAATCGCGTTGCCGAATTGATTTTTCAACAGTTGCAAGACGAGAAAATTCCTGCTCAATTCGTTGCGAAAATAAAAGCGGACAATCACTCCGAATGGACGAAAAAGCAAATTCTGTTACGTCCGTGGTGGGAACAGGAATCGATGTTATTGTTTCCTGAAATACGATGTTGGCAAGTTTTTACCGAACTGTTTCAGCAAGTCCCGATTTTCGAGCAAGCCGAAAAAAAGTTACGGGAACAGTATGAGCGTCATCATTTTTTCTCGGCATTGGAATTGGCGTGGAATTTTCCGGCGGAATGGTTTTTGCCGGAGAAATTTTTTGAATCGAAAAACAAAAAAAACGCAACGGATTCTTCTGTTGTTTCAAATTCTTCAAACATCGCGCCGTCGGCACAAACAACGGTTTCACAAATACCAACATTCGATTTTGAAAAAACGCATTATCTGGCAACGCTTTTGGAATCACAGGGAAATATCGCGGATGCGGTTTATTATTACAGGATTCTCGAAAAATATCACAAAGAACAAGGACAACAACCGAAACAAAATATTTGGGAAAAACCGAAATTCAAAGAATTTTACGAACAAGAAATACAGACGGTCAATTGGCGTGAGGGTGATGTTTTGATTGAAGACGATCCGCAAACGGGGATTTCGTGGCAACCTTCGCAGCAAGGACAAAATGCTGTTACGCGAATTCTTCGGGCGGCGCAACCTCGTCATCGTTTTACGGCGAACCAACAATACAGTTTACCGTTTTTGGGTTCTTATGAACCGTTCCTTTCGCCGTACAGTTATTCATTGGAAACGATTCAGCCGGATGTTTTTTTGGTTTGTTATGATCGTTCCGGCAATGAGCGATGGCGAAGTTGTCTTTCGGGAATTTATTCGGACATGATGGATTATGGTTTTTTCAACGAAAATTCCAGTCATTATTCGTATGGATTTTCGGATCAGACCGTTTATTTGAAGGGTTGTAATCATGTACTCCTTTTTGTGCGGGACAATGAAATGATTGCGTTTGACACATTTCGTTGCAATTTGGAAGACAGCCCGAAAATTTTGTGGACGAAAACACTTTCTTCAATTCTTCCGAGTCGGCAAATGTCCGGTTCAGTTGCTTTGAGCAATTTTCAGATCAGGACAACACCGTCGGATCGTCGTTTTCCGAAAGAATCGTTATTTGTTTCGCCGCAGGTTGTGTGTTATTGTGATGCGGGTTATGTTTACGGATTGCACCCGATGACGGGGCAAACTCTTTGGACTCGTAAAATTGCGTCAACATCATGTTCTATTTTGGGTGATCGGGAAAATTTGTTTCTAATTTTTCCTGATACTCATCAAGCGATTGCGATTGATCCGTTGGTTGGTCGAGAGTTGGCGTCGGGAACAATTCCACACGGCGGAATTATGGCGTTTGAAACGAATATTGTTTTTTTGAAACGAGTTTCTTCTTTACCCGCCACTTCCAATTCTTCTCATAATTTCCAGCTTTATTTGAGTGATCTTCGTGAATTGTTTCAGAAACGTCGTCGTGCTTTAATTGTTACGGACGATACCGAATCGGGAATGATTCCGTCAATTCCAACGTATCCGATTGGTGATCATTTTTCGCACGAATCAATGGTGCGTTCGATTTGTTCCGGAAGATTTTTGGCGATTGTTTCTTGGACATCGAAAATGTTACGAATTTATGATCTCCAAACCAAGCGAGATATTTTTGGTGCTGAAAATGATTGGGGCGTGCGAACCGGTGCGGTACTTTCCGGACTAACACTTCGCGAACCGTCACGACAACACGATTGTGATTTTGATGTTGAATTATTGGGAGATCAATTTTTGGTTTATTTTACGGAATCGGGCGAAGTCAATCTTCGTTCGTCGGATGAAATGGAAGACGGTGTTCTTTTCAAAAGGCGACGGAGTCCGGTTGTCAATGTTCATGCGCGTCCTGTTGGTTCCGGTTACATGATGCTTTACGATCTTGATGGAAAACCGTGTTGGACACAACCGGTTGGGATTGACGATTGGTATCGTCTTCTTCGGGTTCCGCCGAATGTTCCTGTTGCGTTATTTGCGGTGATGTTCAATGAAGAGGTGTCGGGGCAACCGACAATTTCATCAACAGCGTTACTGGGAATTGATAAACGAACCGGTAAAACCCGTTTTCGTGCGTTAATTCCGCCATTGCAACGTCCTTTGCTCCAAGGGTTTCGCCTAACGGTTGATCTGAACAACCAGAAAATTTCCTTCCTTGCTCCCGGGCGAACTGTTCATGTGAAATTTACAGACCAAACCAAAACTCCACCTCCAAAAACCGAAAAAACTGTTTCCCCGTTAAACAAGTTATCGCATGAATGGTTGGAGTTGTTTCAATAATAAAGAGTCGTCAATAAATTCATCACGCTTTGAATTCATGTACTTTGAATTCATGCACTGTGAATTCATGCACTGTGAAATTTGAAACTATTGATTTTTTGGTGGGCATGATTTTCAAACGGTCAGAGTTTTGATACAATTCTGAAATTGTTTTTAGTGTTGTTCAACATCATGTTCTATTTGCTGCGTGACGTTGTTCGTTGTTTGATTTTGCTTCCAATGTACAGGAGAAAAATGATGAGAAGAATAATTTTGGCTGTGGGATTTTTGTTCCTTTTTAATGTTTCCGTTCATGCTGATGTTCGGTTGCCGTCGATTATCGGTTCCAACATGGTTCTGCAACAGAAATTGGCGAATCCTATTTGGGGTTGGGCTGATGCCGGCGAAGAAGTAACCGTGTCAACCAACGGTCAGACAAAAAGTACAAAAACCGGAACCGACGGTAAATGGTCGGTTGTTCTTGATCCGCAAGAAGTCGGCGGTCCTTTCACGTTGACGATTAAGGGAAAGAACGAATTAACTCTTGAAAATGTTATGGTTGGCGAAGTTTGGCTTGCATCCGGACAATCCAATATGCAATGGAATGTTCAAAATTCGACAAATTCCCGTAACGACATCCAACAAGCGGATTTTCCGAATATTCGTTTGATTACCGTTCCCGCCGTGAGCAAAACAACACCACAAGAGAATTTCAACGGAAAATGGGAACCTTGTACGCCGAAAAGTGTACCGAATTTTAGTGCGGTTGCCTTTTTCTTTGGTCGTAAATTGCACCAAGACCTGAAAATTCCGGTGGGATTGATTCATTGCTCTTGGGGAGGTTCGTCCTGTGAAACATGGATCAATCCTGATGTTGTTGCGAAAATTCCGGAATTTGCCAAAATGATGGAACGTCGTGTTGCTGCGGAAAAGAAACAACCGGCAGGCGGCGATAACCACACTGTTGGGTATCTCTATAACGGCATGATTCGTCCTGTTCTTGGTTACGGAATTCGCGGTGTCGTCTGGTATCAGGGCGAACACAACGCCGGTCGTGCGTATCAATATCGTACATTATTTCCGACCTTGATTCAAAATTGGCGCGACGAATGGAAACAAGGTGATTTTCCGTTTTATTGGGTTCAATTAGCCAATTTTATGGCAACAAAAAATAATCCTGATAACAGTGCTTGGGCGGAATTGCGTGAGGCACAAAGTAAGACGCGATCACTACAAAATACCGGTGAAGCCGTAATTATTGATATTGGCGAGGCGAAAGATATTCATCCGCGCAACAAACAAGATGTGGGTTATCGTTTGGCAATTCTTGCGTTGAAACAAGATTACGGCAAAGATATTCCGCACGAAAGTCCACGTTACAAGTCGGCGACATTCGAAAACGGAAAAGCAACCCTGAAATTCGATTTCGCTTACGATGGACTTTATTCACGCGGGGCGTTGCCAACCGGATTTGCTATTGCCGGTGAAGATAAAATTTTTCACTGGGCGGTTGCGGAGATTATTGATAAAGATACGGTTGTGGTTTCGTCGCCCCAAGTCGCGAATCCGGTTGCGGTTCGATACGGTTGGGCGGACAATCCGGTTGTTACACTATACAACTCCGCCAAATTACCGCTATGCCCATTCCGAACCGATGATTGGTCAGGAATTACCGTGAATAATCAGTAAAAATGGGCAATATTTCCCTATGATTTCCACGTTTGGCGGGCAACTTTTCGCCGAAAGGTTGTCTGCCTGTTTTATTTACCTAAATTAACAACCAACTTTGAACTGTAAGAATACTGTCAAAAATAGACACATTTCCTGTTTTGATTGCAAAATTGTGTATTTTTTTGCGACACTCAATGATTCGTTTGTTGTCAATGAAGTAATTTATTGAGGAATCAATTCGAATCATAAAGAGTTTATTCTCTTACAATACCATGTTTTATAAATACTTGGCAAAAACATTGGTCAAGGTGGTCGTGATGGCATAAAAATTGCATTTTATAAGTTGCACTTTATAAATTGCATCTTATAAGTTGGTGTTTTTTGTCGATGATTATGTTTGGGATTTGGTCATGTGTTGACCAATTATTTGACATGACAGAAAAAATTAAGTTTAAAATAATTTTAAAAAAATTAAAAAAATGTCTTTACATTTTGTTTGCTTTTACTTAAAATTAGAGTTAACTTGATTTTGCTGAAGTGTTTTTCGAACATTCATTTTTTTAATGTCAACATACTAACAGAAGGAGACGAACAATGAAATTTTACTTCAAGCTGAAGGAAATTGGTTTGGCGATAGTCCTGATGGGGCTTTCGGGGTTTGTGTTTGCAGACCTAAACCGAGGTAGTGTTAAAGTTCCTGTAGTTATGGACGATTCGGGTAAGGAAGTCTCATTTGACTATACAGAAACTGGAGCTGATCAAGCGTCTTCGGGAACATGTGCAACGAATCCGTCAGAGGGTAATAGTGA
>JAIRTV010000298.1 GCA_031254675.1 Planctomycetaceae bacterium
AACCCACATCTCACCATGTACGAGACGATGTTGTTAATTTCACAGGCGGTGCAGTCGAATCTTCCGCTTAGCGAGGCGATTCGGTTGTTGGTCAGCGGCGATGAAAAAAATCGAACAAATAAAGCGTTGCTTCGTTTTGCTTCGTTGTTGGACGAAGGACTGGAACCGCCGATGGCTGTACGCAAAGCAAAATTGCCGAAACGATTGGCGGTGTTACTGGAAACGGCGTTTAAGAGCGGTAATTTTTTCAAATATTTTGCTGAACTAGCCGAAACAGAACGGAATCGAAGAAAAACGTTACAAATGTTGATCAATTTATTGGCGTATCCGTTTTTGTTATCGATGATGATGTTGCTCATTCTTGTGCTGATGGTTTTTGTAACATTCAAGTTCAAATCAGTTTTTGATAATTTTGATACATTTCTTCCGCCACTAACGGAAATGTTCATTACAGCGAGCCAAATATTAGTTCAATTTCAAACGTATGAGATTTTATTTGGTGGAGTTTTTGTTTTGATTGTTCTGCAACGTTTCTTTTTTCCGGCGTTTTGGTTTTACGTTCCGATTATGGGCAATCTTTTCCGTTCGCTTGCTTCGCAGAAATTACTAAGACAATTATTATTTTCGATGCGGTGTGGCGTACCGTTGGATCGGGCGTTTGAACTTGCTGCCGGAAGTTTTTCGCGGAATCGGGTCTATCGGAAAAGCTGCCTACGAGCCGCCGCGTTAGCAAAAGACGGAACTCGATTTTCTTTGCTTATTGTGTTTTTTCCGTTACTTTTTCCGCGTTGGTTTGTTCCTTTTGTGCAGACGGCGGAAAAAAATGATACGATTCCTTTGGCGTTGAGGCATGGAATTAATATTCTCGAAAAAGATCAACTCAGTAATGGTTTTTTGTTTTGTACGGTTTTGTTGCCAACTATTTATTTGGTTCTCCTTGGTTTCATCCTATTGTACGTTATTGGAATGTTTATGCCGTTCATTAAAATCGTAACAGCTCTGAGCGGCTAAACACACCAACTGTTTTAATTAAATTAAATGTGTTTCGTCGAGCCAACCTGTATGAGCGTGTGGCGTAACGAATACAAAATACAAAAGTTCCGCAAGGACGACAATATAATATCGTAATTATTATTTCGATCATTTTCCAAATTCCATTTGCAGTTTCTATTACTACTATGTTTTCGATTTTACGATTTATCATTGGTTTTATTTTGTTGGGCATACCGTTATTCCTTTTAGGTTGCCTATTGTTTTTTTTCTTTTGGCCTTTCCTGTGGATTTTGATTCCGTTGATTATCATGTTTTCGTTCGCCATCAAGATACGGCGTCAACGTATGATATTGGCATTGGTTCAAAATGCTTTGGTAACGGAAACACCAATCCACGAAGTACTTTACGCTTATGCGAATACGTGTTGGGGACTTTGGTATCGGGCAAAACTTATTCGGTTTGCGGATAAGATTCAGAGGGGATGTTCTATTGTGGAAACAGCGGCGTCGATCAAAGGCATTTTTCGTTACGAAACAATTGGATTGATTAAATTGGGCGGGACAAAACTTCCCGATCAACTGCTTGCTCAAACGACCGGCGAAATCGAACAAAACGGAATGGCTCAAGAACAAGCTGTGTTTCAATTTTTTTGGTATTACGTCTATTTTCCTTTTCTCATTCCTCCAGTGTTCTTGCAACTTATCGTAAACGTACCGCAAATGCAAGCTATTTTCAACGATTTTGGCATGGAACTTCCTTTTATCACGACTTTTGTTACTAATGTATCGCAAACAATTGGAGAGTATTCTTACATATTTTTACCATTATTTGTGATTTTATTTTTTGTTCCGATTTTTTATTTCAATTTCCGTTCGGGAATTTTACCATGGCGACCATTGGGGGTTCGGCGAATGTTACGGCAACGTGATTCCGCACAATTTTTGCGTCTTTTTGCTGCCGGTTTGGAATTGAAAAAACCAATCGAAGAAATTATCGCCGTGTACGCACAAGTTGTTCCCAGTCATTATCTTTGCCGTTTGGGAAAGCGTTTCAACGAACAAATTGCGAAAGGCGCAAGCTGGATTGAATCATTACGAAAAATGCGTTGGCTTAGTAGTGGTGAAGCGGCACTTTTGGAGTCGGCGGTTCGGACGGATTGCGTTGAAGCAATGCTCCGCGAAATTGCCGGTGGCAAGGAACAATCTCAACGTACAGCGGACAATACAATTGTACAAATATTTTCTGTCTTGTGTCTTACCATGTTTGGAATATTCGCGGCACTATTTGCGATCGCATCTTTTACACCGCTCATTTCATTGATTACCGCCTTGACGAATTAATATCAAAATCCAGAAAACAAAAGACAAAAAAATCGTACAAATTTTAATCACAAATCACAATTTATCAATCATTCGCGAGGTCCTTATGATACGTAAAAATGATTTCAACTGTTTTCGTTGTTCGCACAAACAATTACGAAAACGTTATGGAATTTATTTGCCGGATATTTGTGTTGGTTTGGTGTTGATTTCAACGGCAATGGTTATTTTTTCACAATCGTTGTGCCAACTGATTGATCATCGAACGGATCAGAAATTGCAACAAATTGCAGTGGATACGTTATTGAATATTCAGGAAATGGTTGATCTTGAAACATTGTCGCACAATAATCAGGAAACACTTCAACCGTTGGAAAAAATAGTTGCTCAAGCATTACCGGACGGCAAATTAACGGTTGAAAAATTGGAAGAACCAACGGAAAATAATATAACATTTTTTCGGATTACCGTATCGTACGATAAGGGCAAGAATTATCCTCGTCGTGAATTTCCGCTTATCCGTGCTATTGATTCCACAATTGATTCTACAATGTCCTCTTCAACTTCAACAATTTCAGATTCACAATGAAAAACAAATTTTCCGGTTTTACATTAATTGAAATGGTTTTCGTTTTTGCGGCGGAGACATTCGTTATTGGCTTGGGAGTTGGTGTTTTGTTTATGGTTACGGAAATGCGGGTCAAGGAAAATCATAGTGATTCTGCTCGGCTGTCGGCTTCCCGTATTTCCGAACAATTTCGCAACGACTTACATTCCGCCGCATCGGTAACACTGGAAAACGATTCACTCCGTTTGCCATTTCCCGACGGACAAGAAATTGTTTATTCAATAGAACCGGCGGAATTTCCCAAACAACCGGCTTTATTCCGCAACAAAATGTCCGGCGACAAAAAAATCGCAACAGAAACTTATACGCTTCCGAGTCATTCGGTGGCGTGGTTTGTTCAAGACGAAGACGCCGGATTGGTTGCGTTGAGTATCTGGACACAACCGGTTGACCGACGCGATCAGATTTTAGTACAAATACCGAAAAAAGAAAACTTAAACCCATTTACACGAGAAATAATCAGTCAAGACAACATCGGATTTGATCCTCGCTATGTCGGCAATTGGCGCACGATTATCGGAAAATTAGCGAAAAAATAAAATAGTACAAAAAAGAAAACCTTTGTCTCAATCCGTCTCTCAAATTGATGAGGTAAAACATGTTGAATTATCGTTATTTTAATCCGTTCTCCAACCAACATCCCGGTCAACCTGTTCGTCAAGTTGTTCGTCAACACACGAATCAACATGTTCCATGTCGTCATCGTTCATTAAAACGCGGATTGTCAACAATTGTTGCGATGGTTGTTTTAGTGGTTGTCGGCAGTTCGGTGTTACTTTTATCGCAGACAATTATTCGTGAACAACATCATAACGTCCGAAAACGACAAATAATTCAAGCGGATATTCTTGTTGACGATTTGCTGCGAATCGCGGAAAAACGAAAGCAAAATATTTCCGCAACAATTTCAGCGTCCGTTTTGCGAGGAGTCGCTGATTTTCGTATCACTGCGGCGGTTGAAGGTGATTCCGTAACTGCAACAGGAAAATATGTCGCAGAAGAACTTGCTGTTGACAGACAATATTCAACTCAAAAACAAAAACAAGCACAAAAATAAAAATGAAACATATTTTAATTAAATCGAATGCTTTTACGCTGATTGAACTTCTTGTTGTGATTGCGATCATCAATATATTGATGGCAATGACTTTTCCGGCAGTTTTATCGGTACGAGAATCAGTTCGTCGCGGATATTGCCAAAACAATTTGACCAAAATTGTTATCGCAACGAAAATGTATGAAGAATCGTTTGGGGTTTTGCCGTCGGGAACGATCAACACGGACAGACCGATTCGAAATGTACCGATTGGCAATCATCTTGGTTGGATTCCGCGAATTTTGCCGTTTTTGGAACAATCGGCTTTGTATCACATGATTGATTTTTCCAAAGATGTGTATGATCCGGCAAATGAACAAGGTTGGTTTTCTGAAACGCCGGTTCTATTTCGATGTCCGTCGTCTCATTTCAATGCGGTAAACAGACACAGTAATTATATGGCGTGTCATGAAGGAATCGAAACGCCTATTGATGTTGATAATCGCGGAACTTTTTTTCTCAATAGCCGGTTGCGAAGCAAAGATATTTTGGACGGAAATTCGTGTACTGTTTGGTTTGGCGAAGCAACAATTATTCCGATACCGCATTGGAAAAGTGAGTTGCCGTCCGGCTCAACATGCACGTCATTGGGTTGGATGTCCGGCACGCCGGGAACAATCCGAAATACCGGACAAAAAATCAATGCCAAACCGTTTTGCGTTACATGGATGATGCCGTTTACCGAAACGGGACAAATCAATCAAAACGGATTACCGTACAAAATATCTTCAAACGAAAACAATGAAACGGATACGGAAAATAATGTCAACAACGATACAAAAACGATTTTGCCAAATTCCGCAACATTATGGTCAACAGAATTACCGGAACAATTTCAAGTTGGTGGTTTTAATTCATTCCACGTTGGCGGTGCAAACCACGCATTCGGTGACGGTAATGTCCGAATGATTTTTGAAACTATTAACCTTGATCTCTATCAAAAACTCGGATGTCGCGACGATGGAAAAACTGTTTCATTGGACGATTAACAATCTTTCGAATGTTGTTTGTGCATCGAAATATTCTAATTGTTTTTTTGTGCAACAATTATAAATACGTTTTCAGAAAGAGCCGGACATTATTTCATCAATTGGGGTTCGGCAAGAGTTAAGATTGCCGGAGCGGTGATTTCTTTGAGGAAATCAATCTCGAATTTCAATATTTTGGTGTTTGGCGGCAGGGGCAATTTCAACAATTTTGCCGGTTCATCGCCGTAAAATTCCCATTCGCCGAGAAGTTGCTGTTCCGCCAAAACCCGAAGCCGAACTCCACCGTTCGGACGTAAACGGTCATCGATTCCCGTAACAGCACGGAATGCGGTAAACGAATCCGTGAGAGTATATTCAAGAACCGTTTTAGCCGGAATCGCAAAACCACGTTCATAAAAATTGCCGTCAAGCGCAAAACCTTTCAGCCCCGGTATCGGTAAATCCGGTATCTTGTTTTGGCGTGAATCAGTTCGAGGTAATGACAACAAAATCGGCGATTGTTTGCTGTTACTGTTAATATTATTGTTGTCGTTTTCAATACTAGAAAGTTGTGAAATGATTTTCTGAGTTCGGTAAGTCCGCAACATCCTCAAAACATGATCATCCGCTTTTACTGTTTCGCGGTCAAAGAAAAACGATTGCTCAAGCGAAGTCGGTTTTAAGTCCGTTAAATAGAACATGTTTTTTCGTCCAATATCCAATGCATCAATCTCTTCCGGCAATAACGTTCCAGAAACGCCGGAAATCGTCGTCCAATTCCATTGATCGTTTTCGTCCAATGTTAACGAATGAAGCGGTAATTTCGTACCGTTCCAAAGCGAGAGAAAACCAAACAGCGGTAATGATGTTTTCGCGGTATCTTTTGTAACATCATCTGCGACATTTTGGGAACGTTGCGGTGAGTGAAACAATAATCCGAATACTTTCCGACGCGGAACCGGAAGTGTTTCGCCATCAACAATAAACGAGATCGTGTCTTTACCAACTTCCGCAAGAATACCAGTGTAAACATCCAAAGAACCGAGTTGACCAACAACAATTCGATCTCCTGTTTCCGCAGATTGGACAACGAATTTCCGCCATTCTTCAGGAGCAACCGTAACATCATTTAAACTCTTAACCATCAAACGAACCATTAAAAGTTGTTCCAAAGGCAACGTGATTTCTTTATTGTTCAAAAGACGGACAACAACCGATTTTCCTTTTGTTACAAATTCTGTAACTACCAACCGTGTACGATCTTTCAATTCCAGAACGGAAACACTTTCGGGAAAAATTGGTTTGGTTTCTTGTTCTTCTTTCTCTTTTTGTGACGAGTTTGGTTCTTGTTTTTGAAGCAGAGCGGCAATTGATTTGCTGGATTTTTGGGGCAACGATATGTTGGGTAACGACGAATGAGCGGAGGATTCGCCGGAAATGGAAACGGCGGATTGAAACGGATTGTCCATTAAATTTTGTAACCGAACAATTTTTTCCGTTGCGATTTCCGTTTTTGTCCCGTCGGAATCCAGAACGAATTGTACGGAATCCAATGCAATTATTGTTCCGCTAACAGTATGACCATCGGTGTCGGTTACAGCAAACGGAACTTCTGCCGCTGCACAAATACTTACCGAAAAAAACAAACAAAAGAAAATAATTCGTAACATAAAAAATTCGACTGTTTTAAGTTTTCTCAAAATCCATGTTAATTTGTAACTAAAAATTTTCCTGGATCTGTTAAATGTTTGTCTTGGTTCGTTATGATCACGCTTGAGGTGATCCTTGTGAAGAGTTTGATCAAACAGTCCAAGCAAGGAAATTCCATTGATGTTAAATCTTAACACAAAATCCCTGTTTTGTACAAGAGCAAAACAATTTTTTTTGTTTGAAACGCCCCAAAGATTGGATTATCAAAAGAGAAACAATATTTCGCCTGAAAGATTGTGTCTGCCTAAAATTCTAAAACAATCAGAAAAAATATTGAAACTTAGCGCAATCTTAACACAATCTTAATTTGTACTTAATAAACCACGTTAAAATGATACGCGAACACAACAAAAAGTCATCGGGACAATTTGTTATTGTTCGGAAAAGTTTGTCAATTATTGTTGACAACTCGACCAATTTTTTACATTCCTTAAAAAGGAGAAATCAACATGTCAAAACGTCAATTTTTGTTCGGTTTTACTCTGTTAAAGAATGCCCTGTCAAAAGTTCTCAACTATTTCAGTGGCAAACTCCGTCTATTTTTCAAAAAACATGTTCAAATAGAGGGGGGTGGGCGATATGGTTTTACATTGGTAGAACTTCTGGTGGTCATTGCGATCATTGGTGTTCTGATTGGTTTGTTGCTTCCAGCAGTGCAGGCAGCACGCGAAGCCGCAAACCGAATGATGTGTTCCAATCGAATCAAACAACTTGCGTTGGGGTTACACAGTTACCACGATACCCACAACACATTTCCGTGCGGAGCAATGAACTACGGCGGCAATACTAGTGTCCGCGTCGGAGTTTTTGTTGCGCTGCTACCGTATGTCGAACAAGAACCACTCTACGATGCTTATTTAGCAAAAATTGTTGATTTAGGTCCGACGGTTCAACATACATTTTACAGTGGTAATGTCAATGATATTGCTGATCATCACATTGACACTTTTGTGTGTCCATCGGATCCGGGCAGTAAGGCTCCTCTGTACGGTAGTTATGGCAGACCCAATAGTTACCGTTTCAGTTTTGGTGATTGGCCAACGCAAAGTCATTCAACAGATGGACGCCAGAGAACTTCCAATCCACGTGGACTGTTTTCACTCCGCCACAACCAGAATCGTGCTATTGCCGCCATCAAAGATGGTACGAGTAACACGATTGCTCTTTCCGAAGGCGTCATTGGTTATAATGATGATGCAGGTAACACGGATGTACGAGGCAATCTCAAACGCAACATTGCCATGGGGGAACCAGCGGTCGATCCCGGAACAGCAACCGTTCCCTCTCCTTCGGCAGAATTTGATCTCAATGCCTGCTGGGTTACCAATAGAGCACAAAAAAAATATTTGACAAGCAGCGATATTCTCCGAGGAGTTATGGGGCGGTCTTGGGGTGATAGTTTACCTTATCGTACAGGATTTATGACAATTTTTTCGCCAAACACCGGACCTAATTGTCGAGCTGACGATGGCAGTTACGATGCTTCAATATCTGTTATTTCGGCATCGAGTTATCATCCTACCGGTGTACAATGTGGATTGGCAGACGGTGCGGTACGTTTCATTCCCAATAAAATTGGCAATCTTTCCACCGGAACACCGAGTGATTATGTGAATCCAAGCGGGACAACTTCCTTGATTGTCGGTTCCGGTACGTCGCCGTTTGGAATTTGGGGCGCACT
>JAIRTV010000435.1 GCA_031254675.1 Planctomycetaceae bacterium
CAGCTTAATTCGCCGTCGGCACCGTCCAGAACTTCGACGATATTGCCGCATAACTCGCACACATAAACTTCGTAAACTTTTGCCATAATTGAATTCTCTAGGGTTAGGAGATTGGAGAAAGTGGAATAAACAATATTGTTATTGTAGGCTTGAAGGCGGCATAAATCAAGCTCCCTAGCGAAAATTGGAAAGTGTTGTCAAATAAACCAACATTTTTTTGATGCGGAATTTTATTACAAGATTGATGATCCGCTTGCGTCGCTTTCCAATTTTCTACTTTCTACTATCCGTTACTAGAATGTTGTGACGATGCCGATGTGACCGGTGTGAGCGGTGGAACGTTCACCGAGGTCGAAGTCGTAATCGGCAAAGAGTCGGAGATGTTTGAATTTGTTACTGTAAATATCAAAACCGACACCGGCATTGAACATATTCCGTCCTAGATTAACACCGGTGAGTGTGCGACTTTCGCTTGGATTGGTAAGGAACGAGGTTCGCACCGAACCATACGTTTCACCGCCAACCTGTACGCCGTATTGTAATCGAGTACGGAAATTGACAAATTCTTTTGGTTGAAATTTCGAGTTCAAACCCATTCGTAACACGATTTGATCGAGTTTGCTGTGGTTGATTTTTTGTGCGGTATCTTCTGCGGTGAATCCGTTAATCCATGCTTTCTGGAAATCGACGGCGACAAGCGGAGTGAATTGCGAATTATCTTTTTGTAACGATGGTTTGAAGAGTTCGACACTGGCGTACATGGCATTGCCGTTGTAGGAGGTGCGATAATTGTTGTGGCGGTATTCGTAATCTTGAATGCCGTAGGCGACAAAGGCATTGAGAAACAATTTCTGCCCAAACCGTAAACGGGAGTACATGCCGAGAGTAAAATCATTGGCATCGACTCGTCCGATTTCGTTATAGACTCGTGGTTTACCGTAACCGAAAAACAATCCGGCACGAACATTTTGGTGCTGATAGGATTCAATACCGGTCAACATTCCGCCGCGTTCACTTTGATATTGACGGGCAAAGTAGTCTTTTGAAACGTTTTCATGACGATAATATCCTTCAAACCAGATATTGTGATTTAATTTTGTTTTGAGTTGACCGCGTACTTCGTCTTCGGAATCGTTATGAATATTACTGTTGGTGGTGTACAAATTGCCGAGGTCATGAAGGCGGTTGAAAACTTTCAGGTATGGTCGCCACAAACTCAGTTGCATGGCGTTGGCGGCTAATTCGGGACCGAGTTGATTGAACAAAATTTGTTCCAATATTTCTGTTTCGTCTTTTTCGAGTTGGTACAATTCTTGCAACAATTTACTATCGGCGTACTTCAGGGCATCAATAAGTTCTCCAACCCGTACAGTATTACCGGGCAATCCATCGGATGCGGCAAAATCGCCAACGCTGGAAGTGGTATGAACGAGATTAAGTTGGTTTTGATTAATGACTTCTATTTTGGTGGATGCCAGCAATTTATCGGAAATATTATAACTGCTAATACCGGAAATTGTACCGTCGGTTTTGATAATATTTTCAATAGTATGATTTTTGCTAAGATCATTTTTGGCGGGATCAGTTTCTTCAAGGAACTTGACTTCGCCGTTAAGTATTACATCGTTTGTTGCAGTAATTTTATTTGCAACCGCTTGAATATGTAGTTTGCTCTTGTCATCGACGACCAATGTTTCGGTGGTAACGGGTTTATCTCCGATCAGAGACAGTTTCGCTTTATTGGCAACAGAAATATTGGTAAAATTGATTTCGTTGTCGAACGTGGCGGTGGTACCTGTTCCGGTTACGTTTAAGTTTCCGGTATTGTTATTGTTCGTCAATGAATCCGTACCGTAACTGTTTTGAACTTGACCGGTGATGGAGTTTCCATTGAAAGACCATTTTCCGCTTATAATATTGACTCCGGCAGTTTCAACAGGACTGTCCACATTTAGTTTTATGGTTTCGTTTCCATTTCCATTGAAAAACGTAACGTGATCGCCGTTATAAAACTTTTGGGTATCGGAATTATTCCAGTTGGGATCTGACCATTGACCGCCGGTCGAACGTGTAATCGCTTGATTTTGTGTGACGGTTATAAGGTTAAGCTCGTTGAGCGAATCTGTTGCGACAACAGCAACTCCTTGACGGTTATTGGGATCTTTACCGTCAAATGTTATCGAAATATTATTTTTCTCAAATGTTCCGTTAATATTTTGTGCAGCAGAAATTAGTTTGTACGTCTGGGGCGTTGTTCCGGCTTCCCATGAGGCGATCTTAAACTCTGCCTTTGCCCCATCGTTAATTGTTGCTCCTTCGCCAACCTCAATAACGGCGTCAGTGGAACGATTGTTTTGAGTAAAATCAATCTTCAAGATGGCGTCTTCTTCCAACATGAAGTTTTTTGAAACAACAAGTTGATTTTTCAACTCGATATTGCCGTTAAATGTTGCATTGCCGTCAATTGTTGTTTCTGTGCCGATTGTTGTTCCCGCAACAAAATCTCCGGCGGTATTTTCTTGTTGGTAATCACCGGTCAAGTTTCCGTCAAGAATGACCTTTCCATTTTGTTGTACAAATGTTCCGACCGTGTTGTTACCGGAGAGAGTTGTTGTTCCTGATCCTGTTTTGGTTACATTTTTGCTTCCGTCAAGACCGCTGATTTCTGTGTCTTTATCTTTGGCAAGAGTCAGGTCTGCGTTAAACGTAACTTTTCCGGTGGAGTTAAGATTATTGAGCGTTTTGAGTCCGTCAATTTCCAGAGTCGCGTTATTCATAACGTTAATATCGGACGTGTTATTGATCGTTCCGCTCAATTTCAGGATTCCGTTTTCAATATTTGTTTCGCC
>JAIRTV010000442.1 GCA_031254675.1 Planctomycetaceae bacterium
TTTCGGGTATCGTGAAAATTGTGAATCCCAATCCCAATTTGTTTCAAGTGATTGGAACATTGCATTCGCCTTGCAGCCTCACGAGCCGCTTGAACCGCCGGTAACAGAAGAGCGATTAACACGCCGATAATCGCAATCACCACAAGAAGTTCGACTAACGTAAAGCCGAATCGTAAAGAAGGTGGAAGAGATAGAAACTTTTTGGAATAGCGTCGAAAAACCGACCACTTTTCACTATCCGTTCTCAACTTTCCACTCCATATAGCCCCCCCCCCCCTGCTTTGCGCAGATTGCCAAATTTAACATTTGACTTTTCGCAAAAAATATTGCGAAAATCCCGACAACACATTTGACTAAATTTTCCATCGTCATACTCCTTATTTCATAAGGTTTTACAAAATCGATCGCGAAACGCTTGCCGAAAAACAACACGGCAAAAAATACGTATCACAATCAATTAAGTTTCATAGTTTATGTTAAATAGAATAAAATGTCAAGCGGAACTTTTCAAAAATTTTAGTATTACTCAACTGAAATAGTCAGATTTTTAGTAAGCGTTCGCGGTAATTTTCTCTATTGCGTGTTTTTTTCGCGGAGAATTTTTGTGCCGGTTGAGAAATAATTGGATATTGCCGTTAACGTCCGACATACATGGGGTCTTGTCCGATTTGATAGCAACAATCCGGATCAGATTCCAACGGATCACCCGTCAACGCAAACGCCCGCGCACGACTACCACCACAAACAAATCGGTACTCACAACCCCCACAAATTCCTTTGTAAGTGTTCGGGTTTTGTAACGATTTAAACACCGGATGATTTTGGTAAACCTCAACAACAGAATCTTTCGGAAACCGCCCACACGCCAACGGCAGAAAACCAGCCGGAAAAATAGAACCATTGTGCGAAACAAACATAATTCCACGCCCATCAGTAACTCCAAGCGGCGCACGATGTTGAGTTCTGGAAAAAGTTTCAGGGTTATGCATGTCGCCCTTGGCAAAACGGAACGGACGCGGCACATCAAGCGGATGACCACCCCGACGCAGAACAAATCGCCGATAATGAGGCGCCTCCGTCGTCTTCACCGCAAACGGTTGCGTGTTGGCGTGATGCCAAAGTTTCGCAAAAGCAATCTCATATTCTTCCGCATGAATTCGTTCTTCGTCCAAACCACGCCCAACCGGAACCAAAAAAAAGACCGACCACATCATCACTCCACCAAAATACGCCAAAAATGACGCCATCTCATCAATCAAATCAAAATTCCGACGAGTAATCGTCGTGTTAACCTGAACCGGAATTTGCAACGATTTAGCCATCTCCAACATCTCTTGAGTTTTCTCAAAAGAACCCTCCCAACCACGGAAAGAATCATGAACCAACGCCGTCGGAGCATCAAGCGAAATACCAAACGCCTGAACCCCAACCGATTTCGCTCGCTCAAACGCTTCACGAGTTGCCAACGGTGTTGCCGAAGGAGTCAACGCCACTGTTAAACCCGACCGAACCGCATAATCAATCAAAAGAAAAAGATCAGAACGCTTCAACGGATCACCCCCAGTAAACACCAAATGAGGCTTACGCGGAAATAACGCCACCTGATCAATCAATCGGAATGATTCTTCCGTCGATAACTCATCCAAAGACGCCTGCGATTGAGCCGAAGCACGGCAATGTTTGCAAACAAGATCACACGCCTGCGTCACCTCATAATAAAACATCAACGGATTCGTCACAAAATCATCTTTTGAATACGGTTTATGTTGCATAGGAAATTAATGTTGCGTCGGAATTAAGAATTAGGAATTAAAAATATTGCATAAGAACTGTCAAACCAAAACTCAAAACTGTTGATACCATCGGCAAGGATCATTATAATATTTCCTCGTGAGTCTGTTGAGCAATCACTCGCAAAACCAACTCGCCCATCAACACAAGATCACAACAATCCAACACAGGATTACAATAATCTTACACAAGAGTATAATAAATTGTCCTCGAAGAAAACAGTAAGAGAACACCAAACAACAAAAACGACCAAACAGTGTTGCGAACAACCGGCTCAAAAAGATAATCAAAAACCGAAAGTATTCCAATGACCCTACAAGAACTCATCACAAAATACAACAACATAGATCAAACCACACTCAATCTTATTGCAAAGATATTGAGTTGGCGCGAATGCGTCTCGGAAACACAGGCTGCCGAGTTCGTCCCAAAAATTGTCAGCCTGCTGGAAAAACATGGAGAACTACAAATATGGGAAAATGTACGAGAACAATTCGTCAACGAAATTTCCCGACTCAATGTCGAACGAAACAAAATGAAAAAAGATAAAGAAAATATCGAAGAAGCATTGAAAAAGAAAAAACAATGGTTCAGCGATCTGGAAAAAGCAAAAAATGAATTAACAAGCCTCGAAAAGAAACAAGAAACCCTACACAAAGAAGATATCGATATGCAACGTCGCTACGCCGAAACAAAAAAATTGATCGAAGAACTACAACAAAATCATTGGCTCTCCCCCCAAGTCAAAACCGCCCTCAACAAAATTTGGACAACTCTACCGCTTGATGAGTTGGATAAAACATTGGTAAAATAAAACCACTCCAATAACTCTTGCGACCAGGATCAAGATTATGCAGTACAAAGTCGTTTTAGAATATGTTCCACTCAAAAATGATCCGGCAACTCTCTTAACTCTTGCCGCTTTTCTCCTAAACGCCAACGAAAAAACCAACGGAAACGGTTGCTTTGTTTACTTCGGAAATCAAACCTCCGATCATCATGCCGTTCAGTATTGCTGTTGCGAAACAACCGCTTCCGAAAAAAATAGAAAAGAAATCATAACCGTTCAGGTTCAGGAAATTCCCGAAACAATTCAGAAAATCGTCTTTGTGGTTGCGGCAAAAGATCAACAACATACCCAAGAATCCATTAAACAAGCAAAAGAAACCGGAACGTGTTCGCTGTTTCACAACAACTCGGAATATCCTGTCCATTGTTTTGATTTTGCCGACACCGATTTTGAAGGCGGAGTTGTTTTCTATGAAATTGTTCGCACGTCAACCGGTTGGACAGAACGAGTCATCGCCGAAGGGAACAAAAATACTCTCAACGATTTCACCAACCTCTACGGAATAGAAACCCAAACAGTTGTGTTGTCTTCGCCGCCACCGCCCCCTGTTCCGCCGTCTCCATCATCTTTTGCACCGCCGCAACCACCCGCCGAAAAGGATTCTCCATCAACACAACTCAAATTAACCCAACTCAAAGAAGAAAATCAAAAACTCAAACAACAATTACAGCTTGAACGCAACCGCACCACAAGATTATTAGAGAAATGTAACCTCTTAATCCAAGAAAAAAACAAACTATTAGAACAACAATTAAAAAATAGTGATTTATTGTCGGAATTGCAGATGTTATTTTTGGAAAGTTCCCAATATCACTTCGCCAGACCACCAATCAAAAATGCCTTAGAAAGAAGCAGTCATGAATTAGCACAAGTACGAAATCTCAATACTCTATTAACGATGATTGACGACTTACGGGGTTGGTGGAATGATTATCGCGTTCAAAATATAAACCGTTCATCGTTCTGGCGTCCCGACAGTTGGAGTCGATTCGAAAATAAATTCCCGAACCATCCCATCACCATCAAATTAAAAGATTTTACAAAATAACTACAAACGAAATGGAAACAACAACCAACTCCACGCTTAAAACAACTCCGCAAATCGCTATTGTTGGAACAGAAGGTTCCGGCAAAACTATTTTGGCGTCTGTTCTGGTCAAACGAATGTCGTCTAATATTGAAGAAGTCTTTTTACACCCGCGCAGCTGGGAAACAGCCGAATATGTGGAGAAAGTCTGGAACGCCCTCAATAACGGCGAATGGTGGAAATCAACCGAAGCGGGTTGCACTTTTGAACTGCAATGGTCATTGCATATTGGGCGGTTGACGGTGCCAATGAAACTCATTGATTCCGCCGGTCAAGATTTACGGGAATTGTTCAGCAAAGATACCTACAAGCAAAAAAATCTCTCCGGTATTCAACGCGAATTGCTGGATTATATTCAAAACGCTTCTATTGTTATTCTTGTCGTTAATTTGTTGCACTTCCGCGGCGAACCGGATAACCTCAAACGGAAACAGAATGAATTTGTCCTCAAAGAAGTGATTGATATGTTCGCGGCAGACCCCAAACATCAAGATATTGCGGTTGTTTTTACGGCGTGGGATTTATATCACGCCGATATCACGAAAAATTACAGCAACTTCACAAACTATTTGCAGAAAGAATTGCCGCTCCTCTACAACGCCATGCGATTAGGACATCAATCAGGAGATTCTATTCATTATTTTCCTGTTGCGGCGGTCATGGATACGGAATTGATCGATAATGTCCGCGTTCCCAAACCAAATTTTCGTAGCGGCGGACTGAATACGTTAAGCGACTGGCTCATCAATATCGTTCAACGTACTCAACAGAAAGAACGAGTCGAAACTCAAGTACAAGAATATGACTTAAAAATGCAAGAACTTAATCAATGGCTTATTCCTGTTGTGTGTGGAATTGTTGCGGGTTTGGTTGGGCTTTTGGGCGCAGGAATCGGAAACGCAATCGGTTGCGTTCTTATCGGTTTAATTCTTGGAAGAGTCGGTATGTTGTATTTCGCCGGAAAATTTACAATATCCGGTCTTTGGCAACGATTGTCAAAACAATATCCCGCATTGTCCGCAACACCAAAAATGACGACCGAAAATAACGAACCAACTGAAACTCAGAACACAAAAGTAAAACAGCCCAAAAGTTCCAAAGTTGGGAAACAACCGACAGGTTCGAGAAAAACCAAGCAAATTGATGATTCATACGACGATCTTGTTCCGGCGGAAAACGATGACCTTGTTCCCAGTGAAGACGATGCCGATACAATTCAATCACACAAACGTAAATCAAAATCAATGAAATTCTAAATCAACATTTTCAGGAAAAATAAACAAACCAATAAACCAACCATTTCCGCCGGCAAATAAACCATTTTCCCATGCAAATGAACTATTTTCCATGGCAAATAAACCATTTTCCCATGCAAATGAACTATTTTCCATGGAAAATAAACCATTTGCCACGGCAAATAAACCATTTGCCATGGCAAATAAACCATTTGCCACGGCAAATAAACCATTTTCACCTACGAATGAACCATTTTTGGGGGAATTTTTTCCTAAGAATGATGTATTTTCATCTG
>JAIRTV010000493.1 GCA_031254675.1 Planctomycetaceae bacterium
GGCCGGCGCAGGAGCATCCGGTGTTGCGGGAGTTGGCGTTGCCGGCGCAGGAACTGCTGGTGTTGCGGGAGTTGGTGTTGCCGGCGCAGGAGCTGCCGGTGTTGCGGGAGTTGGCGTTGCTGGCGCAGGAACTGCCGGTGTTGCGGGAGTTGGTGTTGCCGGCGCAGGAGCAGGAACTTCCTGAGCAAACCGCTTCTCACCAACAAAACTAAACACAACAAACCATAGAACAATAAAAAAATATATTCTTCTCATAATTTATTAGATGTTTGGATATTTCGAAAAATTAATTTTATTCGATAGTCAGTCAATTTCGGTCAAACCAAAATCGACCGAAATTGAAATAATTTTTGGGGCGACCAATAGTCGATTCTTCCTATTTTCAAATTCAGTTTTTGAACGCGGAACAGTTTTTTTGTCGAACAAGTATTCCGCATATCATTCCGTATCGAACCATTTAACCCTAAAATTTGATACAATCGTCATTTTGCTAAAAAGGATTGCAAGCCCAACTACTGATTTTAGCGATTTTAACGATTAAACTGAAGTCCCAGAGAAACTAGGTTTCTTGTTTGGCGTCATTTCTTGAAATTCAATCAGATACGCGATCATTGTCTGAATTTTGAATTATTCCTTTGAATTTGTTGTGTTGAGCGGCGAAATTCGATAGACTTTGTAAAGTTCGTTGGCGTAAACAACTTGGAACGTTTTGTGGTGTGATAATTCGGGATAAGCGGCACAAAGCACATACTCGAACCCATATTGAAGCCGTAATTGTTCGATTTCTTTGTCTGTTTTCCACCAAAGCAAAATGGTTAATGACCGATCATCGCAAAGTTGTCCGTTTTCATTGCGGTAATAAAAAAGATCATGGATCATTTTCTGCCATTGGACAATTCCTTTGGCATCTTGTGGAATATTTTTCCATGTTCCAACATCACTTCGTTGAGCGTGCCATTTGAAGGTTGTTCCTTCGCGGGGAACCCAAAATTTTGTGGTTTGGGGCGTATTGTTGGGATCGGCAATCCAATGGCAAGCGTCAACCCAATGATAAGCAATATACGGACGTCCCGGTTCCACACGTGAATAAGTTATACTTGTTCGGGCATCGCCCAATGTTTTGAGAGCATCGAATGGAGCATAAAATAGAATTGCCGCATAAAGTCCAAGGAGACCACAAACCTGAAACGGTTCGAAATTTGTTGGGTTACGCGAAAATCTTTTTGCGAACACAAGCAATCCCCAGCACAGCAGCAAAGTCAACGCCCAAGGAATTGCCGGTTCGGCGACCGTGTTCGTGAAATAAATTCTTTTGCCGAAAATAGCCGCGTCAAAACATAAATACATACAAAACGCCAAGCCAAACAACACCAACCAACCGGAAATCGATAAAAATTGGTAACCGGATTTTTTGTTTGGGACGAGAGCGGTATTGAGAAGACGAGGTACTTTGGAAACACTTACCAAAAAATGCCGGAGAACACCAATAGCAATTCCCGCCGGAACAAAAACATCGGAAAGCCGAAACCAATAAAACCGTAAGATTTCCGCTGCGAGTATCCGGTTGTTCTGAAGTCCGTAAGCCACAGCCATTCCGATCAGGAACAGAATGAGCGTACCCCAGATGAAACATTCGAAACGTTTTAGCCGTTGATTTTGGTGTTGATTGGAGCGGCAAATCACGATCCAAACCACCGTTAATAACACAAAACGAACCAGATATGTCCAAGGGAATTGATACGGTACCAAATGATGAGACAACCGGTCAAAGACGTAAATTTGACGAGCTTCCCGAATAATTTCCGTTGAAGTTCCGTAGTCGAGCAGCAACGCCGGTACGAGTCCAAACAATGACAAAAGTCCTCCAACGAAAAGTCCCCAAGGAATTTTGACGGGGTGTGGTGTGTTGATATTTTGATAACAGGTAAACCGGACGAACCCGGCAACCAAAACCGACCAACCTCCGACAAGAATGTGAAATGCCGAAGCTATTCCCAAGAAAATCCATGTTCGATGCCAACGTCCACGAATTATTGATTCGAGGGCGAGAAAAACAAACGGAAAAGCAAACGATTTCCCTTCAACTCCCCCTAGAATCCATTCGCCGGCGGCGTGGAACGAATCGACATAATAAGCCAATGCCAATGCGGTTGGAATTGCTGTCCAGCGAACCGGAACCAATGTAAAACTGAGCCGTTGCCAACTGAAAGCGAGTAATCCCCACGTCAGAAAACGTCCAAACCACGCCATTGCATGCGGCGAAAGAAAAAAGGATAACCAACCAAAAACAACATAAAACGTCCAATGAGAATCTTTGCTCTCTAAAAAATTGTCATGAGGAATCCAATTGGGATTCCAAAAATGAATTGCTTTGCCGATATAATACGGCTCATTTGAATCAGGAACCGCCCACGCACCAAAAATGTAAAAAACCACAAAAACCCCAACAATTTCAAAAAATGTTTTTAGGTGATTTTTTTGTTGTTGGTTTATACTTAAACTGGTCATAAATTATTTCCGAGTGTTTGTGGTGTGGTTGATTATTCGATGTTCTTATGTTTTTCAATAATCCGCAGAATACAGACAAAAAATCATGGGAATCATGCTCATTGTCGTCCCACAATTGACAAATTGTAGAACTACAATCGGCAATTGTAGTTCTACAATCGGTAAATGTAGTTCTACAATTGGCAAATGTAGTTCTACAAT
>JAIRTV010000494.1 GCA_031254675.1 Planctomycetaceae bacterium
GTTGTAAGAGCGATCAAGATTCGCTAAGCAACGCAACAAGATCACGCGATTCCGCAAAAATTTCATACATAAAATTTTGACGCAAATAATTCAGTAATAGATTTTTCTGGTTTTTCGTCAATGTACCATTACCATCAACTTTATGCAGAATTTCGCTTTCGTCCCGAAATAAAGAAGTCAACGCTCCACGTACAGAAATAGTGAAAACATTCAAACCGGTCGGAACGCCCGCTGAATCGATCACCAATTCGACTAAGACAAAAGTTCCCTGATCGGGAATCGCTGAAAAATTCCGTTTCGCCGAAGCAAAACCATTGCCGACATTAACCTGCCAACCTTTTCCCGTTTCCCACAACGCAATAATTCGATCAACACCGACAATCAAATAACGATAACGAGATTCCAACTGTTTCGGCAAATTTTCAATCCGATGAGTTCCATTGCCCAACACCAATCCCGTTTGAACCGGAACAATAGATGGTTCATTGGTCGTAATCAATGTTGTTGGTTCGGGCAAAACGTTACGCTGAATCAAAATCGGTTCATGACATTTTGGACAATTCCGCGTCTGTCCAATCAAACTGATTTTGGCATTCAATTTGCTGCCGCACAAAGAACAAATTATTTGAAACACTTCATTCGTCATAGATCGCAATTGTAAATGATAAAATTTTCGGATTATCAATCGGCATATGATTTACCGATGGAATCGTACTGCGTTCAACTTAATCGGGCATCGGAATTGCCAACATTGCGGCGATTGCCCGAATCAGTTCATGCTCTTTGGTCGTGATCTGTCCGTCGTAACGAATACAAGTCATCAACGCTGTAAAAATTTGTTTTTTCAACATTGGCGAAGTTTCCGCCAGAACCCGAAGCGATTGGTCAAACTTTTGAACCGTGCAATTCGATTCTTGTAACATTGGATCAGTTAAACCAATTTCCTTTGCCGCAACGTCAAAAGATTTTTTCGCAACAGCAATATCCGTATGACCGGAATAGGCAAGGAAAGATAATACCGCAACAAACGATTGCCGAACAGAATCAAGCGTTGAATAACGTACTCGAATAGGTTTGGCAATACCAAAATGAACATCAAGATCACGCAACAAAATTGCTTTGAGTGTGTATTCAAGCAAACTCATCTTTTGGTCGGCAGCAATCAGTTTATCAACAACTTCCGAAAATTGTTTGTATTGCGTCAACGTCAATTGACGAAGCGACGACGTAATCCGTTGAGCAAGCGGAATACGAATGTTGTCGTCAAGTTCTTGTAAATTTAGGAAAATTTGTCGCGTCTGTTGAACAACAAACAATGATTCCGAAACGGAAAGTGTTTCGAGTTGTCGTTGCCGAATTGTTTCGTCCGTGTCCAACAAAATCGCATAAAATGTCGCTTTCGCCGTCAGCGGATCACGCGTTGCGTTAGTAATATTGTCGGGAATACTTTGTAACAATACTCCGGCAGTAAGAATTTTTTCAGGATTAATATTACCAATTTTTTCAATAGAAATACTCCATAGTTTCGATTTATCCGAAAATTTCGTTCCGTTATCATTTCGGCTTACTGATTTTGTTTCGTCCAAAAAATTGACCGGTTCAATCCGTTTCGGAAAATGTCCGTCAAAACGAGGATCAATCTGTCGAATTCGCGTGGTCAAATCAGGATGTGTTGCAAAAATATTCCCAAACGAAAACAGACCACAAACGTTACCGAAAAACAAATGGCTTGCTTCGGCAGCGTGTTCATTGGCAATCGCACTCCCAATATTCGGACAACCAATTTTTTTCAACGCTCCGGCAATACCATCAGGATTCCGCGTAAACTGAACCGCCGACGCATCCGCTAAAAATTCGCGTTGTCGTGAAATTGCCGCTTTAATTATTGCACTGAAAAACATCCCGATATAACCAAGAATCATCACACTCAAACCAATCAACATAATAACTGCCGCACCTCCGCCATTTTTACTGTTGCGATTATTTCCCGAAACCATTCCAATACGCATCACGTAATAACCAACAACCGCTAAAATTTGTAATCCAAACAAAATTCCGATCAATCGAAGATTCAATCGCATATCACCATTCAAAATGTGCGAAAATTCATGAGCAATCACGCCTTGCAATTCGTCGCGGGTCAGAAGATTAACCGTTCCGCGATTAACACCAATCACCGCTTCACGTGATGAAAATCCAGCAGCAAAAGCGTTAATCCCGGGTTCGTTATCCATAATGTAAACGGTTGGAATCGGCACTCCGGCAGCAAGTGCCATCTCCTCAACAACATTGTAAAGCCGACGTTCTGCGGGTTGATAAGTTGCCGGAGAAATCGCGCGACCACCCAACATTTCGGCAATGGCACGACCACCACCAGACGATAATTCCAATATTTTGTAACAACTCCCACCCAGAACTAATAAAAGAACTCCTCCAATTGACCCGAATAAAAGAACCGGATCAAACGGATTGCCACCGCCCTGAACAATACAAAAAGCCGCCAAAGCATAAACCGCCACAATAATCAAGACAACCGCTAAACTGTACAAAAATAC
>JAIRTV010000244.1 GCA_031254675.1 Planctomycetaceae bacterium
ATTTCATTTTAATACCTCTTTTGGTGTTGATTTTATTTGAACACGGAAAACACAGAAAAGTTTTATGATCAATCATTCGTTGACATATTTAATTTTTCAAAAAAAACGTGAACGGTTACAAAAAATCTACGTAACCGGCTCCATGATTGTCGTGGCTCTAATTTCACCAAAAAGTTCTTGCGTTGTCGTATTAAAGAATCCCGAAAAAGAAAAAAATTGCCAAAATTGCTAAAAAAATATGATTTCACGATAGATTGTGGAATTTTAATTTGGGCGAATCTTGATTTTCGGCTATTTTGATGTAAATTGCTAAAGATTGAAATACATCGTCTCCACTCCGAAACGATCAATGTATTGATTCATGGCATTACCCAATCAATAGTTATAGTAAAGTGCGGAACATCAATAATATTATGATTACGGAAAATTGTCCGGAACCAATTGTCTCTTCCTATTTTCGTAGGAAAGACATTTTTGATTGGATGATTGCGCTTTTTCTGTTTATTTTTACGGTTCCGATTATTGTTGTAACTATTGTGATTGTTCGTCTTACTTCCAAAGGACCGGGGATTTACAAACAGGTTCGGCTCGGCAAAGATGGTAAGGCATTTATGATTTACAAAATTCGTTCTATGCGAGTTGATGCGGAATCGGCAACCGGTCCCATCTGGGCAGCCCGAAAAGATCAACGTGTTACGTTGGTTGGCAAACTCATCAGAAAAACACACATCGACGAACTACCACAATTATACAACGTTTTACGCGGCGATATGGCTTTGGTCGGACCAAGACCGGAACGTCCGGAATTTGTCAATGAATTGGAAAAACGGATTGATGGCTATTTCTTCCGGCTGTCGGTCAAACCGGGAGTAACCGGTTTAGCTCAACTCAATCAAGATTCCGACATCAACTTAAATGATGTTCGCCAAAAATTGGTTTACGATTTCGAATATATTGAAAAAGCGTCCTTCCGGTTTGATGTTCGATTACTTTGCGGTTCTGCTCTCAAAGTGTTTCGCCTTTGCAATCCGTGGACGTTGAAATTGTTGGGACTTTATTACGAAATCGCGCAGTCTCCTTGGTCTGCGCCATTACAAGTCGCATCAAGTATCATTCCCAAAGATGAAGAACGTCTGTCAGGAATATTTGAAAAACGAGTTGCGTCGTAACATCGTAATGACCGTGTACGGTTAATATTGTGCTGTTAATAATTTAATAACCTTTTTAAAACCCCTTAACTTTCAAGAGCGTGAAAAAAATTCCAAAATATATCGAAAATTTATGACGGTTTTTCCGTCAGGAGGAATGTCCAATGAGTGCAAATCACAGTTTGATTTTGTTTGCAGGGGATATGACATCCCAATTGCCATCCGTGTTTTCTTGTTTCGGTTATCGAATGACCGGCACGGTTGAAGTTGCCAAAGGATTGCCTCAAATTTGGGAATATACGAATTGGCCTCGACGGTCGCGTCCCCACAATATCGTTCACAAAGCAGTACTCTACAATGGCACGTGGACTGCTATTTTAGATCGAGAAATGACCATGATTCTCAATCAGGAAATTTGTATTGCGTGTGCCTCGCAATTCAATACCAAAATTTTTGGTTATATGATTGAAAGTGTTTCTGGAACTTGTGCTCTTTATTTGTATTCACCGGAAAAAGTACGCGGTCTCAATATCCAGAATTTTGAAATACTGGAAGATTTCGGCGAACCTCTTCCGCAAGAGGCTGGAATCACGACCGAAGAAATGCTCGCCGATGGTGCCATGCGAATTTCACGGCGCATCGGTTTTTCCGATTCGCTTTTTGCTCACCCCACGTCGAAAGTCCTCGTCGTTGGGATGGAAGACCCAACACGAACACAAACACATCAACAAAATCGCCAGCCAACTCACAACCCAAACAAACACGCCAAGGTTGCTCCACCCAGTCACCGAATCGAAAAACCATGGTGGAAATTGTGGTAAAATGATAAAAAATTGCCCCCCCGTCTTGGCAAAAAACGAAAGCTGTGTACAATCACGTTTTCTTTAAATTGACACCTTCAATTTATGTAAATCTGGCACATTTGATGATTATGAACAAAACTTACATGGCAAAACCGAACGAAGTCCCGCAAAAATGGTACCTCGTTGATGGAACAGACAAAGTGGTCGGACGTTTGGCAAGCGATATCGCCATGATCCTCATGGGGAAACATCGACCCACTTATACTCCCCATGTCGATACCGGCGAATATGTTATCGTAACAAATGTCGATAAAATCGTGTTTACCGGCAAAAAACTTGATCAAAAGAAATATACCTGGTACACAAAGTGGCCTGGTCTTCGAACCGAAACTGCCCGCCACCGGCTGGAACACAAACCCGAACTCATTTTAACCGAAGCGGTTCGGCGAATGTTGCCCAAAAATAAACTCGCTAAAAAAATGCTCGCAAAACTAAAAGTTTACCGAACAGGTGTTGCCCACCCACATCAGGCTCAAAAACCTGAAGTCCTTGATTTAGCGAAAAAATAGTCATTATTCAGTTTGTCAAAAATATTATTATCACGAAATTCTACTGAATAATTGTAAAAAATAAACTCAAATATAAACAAAAGTGTAAGCTCAAAATTTGTTGGTAACTATTTCGTACAATATGTTACCAACACCAATCTTTAAGATCAAAAAATTAAAATGGTTCATTTTGGTAACTTTATTATTGAAGGTAACGGTAAAGAAGATTTTCTTGGAACGGGACGTCGTAAGTCGTCGGTTGCACGAGTTCGAGTGCGTCCGGGAACAGGGAAAATTAGTATCAATTGCCGTGAATTGGACGATTTTTTCAAAACCGCTCAACAACGGAATGCGGTTCTGGCTCCGTTGGTGTTGACCGAGAAACAAAACGATGTCGATGTGTTGATTCAAGTTGAGGGCGGTGGCACAACTGGTCAAGCCGATGCGTGTAAACTTGGGATTGCGCGGGCAATTAAAAAATTTGATCCGGAAACGGAACCGACTTTGCGTGAACACAGCCTCTTAACACGCGACGCACGCGAAGTAGAACGCAAAAAATACGGTCTCCGAAAAGCACGACGCGGTACTCAATTCTCAAAACGTTAAAGATATTTTCAACAATATTTGTTCGTAAGAGCGAAAACAAAAATCGATACGTTAATAAAGAATGAAAGTAGGGAAATGTTGCCGAAACAGTTAGGTATGGTAGAATCCGAATGTTTTGTATTCTTCACACTTAAAATTTCGGCTTTTGTTTTCGATTCTTTCCGTCACTCTTATGAAATGATTTTCGTACGATGCCGCGAACTCCGCAACAACTTCGAGAAGATTTGTTAGCCATCTGGAATGCTGGAGTTGAAGGAGTTCGGGTTGACCGTCTAATTCGAAATTCTGTTGCACTTGACGGCAATGTCTTGCAAATCGGTAACGAAATTTATCCGCTCCGTGAAATTGATCGAATTGTTGTTATCGGCGGCGGTAAAGCGTCGGGAGCGATGGCGGAAACACTTGAATCAATTTTGACGCCGCTGTTTGATCAGAAAGAAATCATCGGCTGGATTAATGTTCCGGAAAATTGTGCGAAACCGTTGCGAAAAATATTCCTCCATCCAGCCCGCCCAATTGGTGCGAATGAACCAACCGAAGCCGCCGTCAAAGGAACTGATAAAATTCTCGATCTGGTGAAAAATTTGAAACAAAATGATTTATGTTTCAATTTGCTTTCCGGTGGTGGTTCGGCGTTATTACCGGCTCCGATACCGGAAATATCGTTACAAGACAAACTTGAAATAACTCGATTTTTGAGCGAGTCCGGCGCAACAATTCAGGAATTGAACACCGTTCGGAAACAACTTAGCCGTATTAAAGGTGGGAAGCTGAAATCGCTTTGTTACGGTAAACGTCTTATCAGTTTGATTCTTTCGGATGTATTGGGTGATCCGTTGGACGTGATTGCTTCGGGTCCAACCGTTGACAACAGCAGTTCAATCTTTGATGCGTTGGCAGTTCTCCGTCAATTTGCGCCTTCCATTGTTGAACAGGTTTTTACTGTTGATCGTCAAAACTCGTCAAAATTTGTTGCTAATAATGTTGAAGAAACTGACTCGGCTTGTCAAAAAGCGTTGCGTCATATTTGCCGTTATTTTCAGCAACAAATATCGTCAACACATTCCTCCGAACCGAAACTTGATTCGCAAGGCGAATTTGTACGGAATTTGATTATCGGTAATCTGGCAACAGCGGTGGATGCGGCTGGTAGTGAAGCGTTACGTCGTGGATATTCTTACACGATGCATGTTTCCCGCAAAAGTGAAGGTTTTGCTGATGATGTTGGGGTTTCTCTGGCGGATTTGGCGCTCAATATGAAACATTCTGATTGTTTGATTCATGGTGGTGAACCGGTTGTTAAATTGGTTCCGTCTGAGCAACGTGGAAAAGGTGGACGCAATCAACAACTTGTTCTGGCGGCGTTGATTTATCTTATGAATCAATTGAAACTGGAAACGAATCCCGATGCCTTTCCACAAGTGGCAATTCTTTCGGGTGGTACGGACGGAGAAGATGGTCCTACGGATGCAGCAGGTGCGTGGATTGATCCGATTTTCTGGTTGGAGTTTCGGGAAAAAATCAAAACCGATCCGCAATTTCATCCCATGACATTTCTCCAACATAACAACGCTTACCATTTTTTTGAACCGTTGAAAACTTTGCTCAAAACCGGAGCAACCGGAACCAATGTCTGTGATTTACGAGTGATTCTTGTTGATCGCATGTCCTAGGTTGAGGAAATGAAATAAATATTGTCTTTTCCTAAAACAATAAATATATTTTTGTAACCATTCGGTAATATTTTTGTTGTTGGTCTCAATTCCATTGTGAAGAATTCGTGTCAAAAATATTGTTGTGAAGGTTGAACAATAAGAAAGTCGTTCACATTGTTTACATACTTTGAATAAAAAATGCTGCTGAATAGTTAGGTTGGGTTTACATTGGATATACTTTGTGGTTAAAATATAAAAGTATCTAAACTCATTACGGGGCGAAATGGACGCAAACAACTCAACACAACTTGATGGGTAAAAGTGAAATCGTTTCTGTAATCCGTAATATTGTAAGAAAAACTCTTTAAAATCAATGAGGTGCTGTATGAAAACACGGACAATTTTATTTTTTGTTTCATTTTTGTTAATTCCAAGTCTTTATGCCGGTGGGTTGACGATTCAATTGAGTGGCGAATATGATGATGTTACATTTGTTGGTGCGATTTACCGTTGGGATGCGGACGGTTTGCCGAAGCAAGCGGATAGTTCTGCACGTGTTGCCAAAGCGCGAGCGGAAGCCCCTAAAATTGATGAACCTTGGGTAGATTTTCGTGCCGCTAATAAAGGCAATGGAACATGGGTTATTGAATCGATATTGCCGGGAATTTACGATTTGATTATTATCAAGGGCGGAACCAAACAACGTTTTGAAGGTTGGCGTTATGCTCCGGTGCTTGATTTTGAAGAATTTTTTCCTCCTGACGCGGAGGTGTTGTGTGATCAGGACAACGATGGTACTAATGAAACGGTTAAAGATGAAGAAAGCCGAAAATGGGTTGATAAAACGATTCGCGAATCGAAACATTACGAAAATAAAGTGATTCCACTTTATATTGGTGGAAGTTACAAAAAAGGGCAAATCCGACCAAAACAAATTCGGGCTCTTGTTTTATTGTTGCGTGATCTCCAGACAACATTGGATCAAGATTCGGCGACAATGCGTTTCGAAATTTGGCAATTTGAAGATCGTTCCGGTGGTTACGTTAAACAAAAACGTACTCATGTTTTGCATCGAATTATTATGCCCCGTAATGAATTGCGACAATGGGTTTGGCTTTGGGATCCGGTATTGGGCAACATCAGTATCGGTAAAACCGAACAAAAAACTGTCAAATACAATATTCCAAACCCAACAAATACAAAATTGCAAGGACTTTTACCTTATTGATTCTGATCGTTTCGAAAACTCTCTGATATTTTTGGATTGTGGAAAGCGAGTTGTATTGATTCCTTTGAGTACAATCTAAAATTGTTTCATATAATTATTTCGTTGCGCACGAAATATTGGTTTCTATCTTTTTTAACCCAGATATTTTGGTATTCCTTTTTTACTTCGGTGATCAACGATGGATGTGGAATCCGGTTGGCGGAAACGAAACCGTTCATACAAAAATTTTGTTCACTTGGAACATCGGGCGGTTCAAAATCATCACCGAATGCCATAAACGTTTTCTTTTCAACAGGAATTTCTTTGATAGAATCAACAACAACATTGGAACGCATTGGGAATGTGTTGATACCGAGCGATTTAGGATTTTCCCAATCATTTGGAAACCAAATTGCTGTCCGAAAACAGGGGCAAGTCGGCTACCGCCGACGTGATGTTTCGGCGAAACATCACCCACCTTCTTTCGACTAAACATTGTGTCGGCGATAGCCGACTCAAACTTGTCGACGGTTGGCAATTTGTGTTTCCAACGGTTTGGAGTCTAATTGCCAACCGGAAATAGAGGCAAGTTGGTTATTGGTGAACACTAGGAAAATAATTCACAAAGTTCAAATGAAAAAACCGAAAAATAAGGTTACAATAATATCTAAAATAGAAACTTGTTATGGTAACGTTACGGTTTGTCCATCAGATACATGACCTAAACGAAATAAAACTCCGATAACTGGTGTTGTTACAGACCATGCATGAACAGTGCCATCACCAAGCAAAAATGGACAGACACCCGGATGCCAACTGCCAAAACCATAATGTTCACATCCATTTCCGCTTTCCAGATAATCATAAGGACGTGCTAACAAAAAGTGTGCACCAGCAGAATAATTATTATTCCCATAAAAAAAGTTGCAAAAAGAACGTCCTGAAGGCATATTGCGTCTATTTCCAAGTGTTTGATATCCGCAGTCTGGATAGTTTTTATTTGCTACGGTTTCACCGGTAGCATGAATACCACAAAATCCTAATTGAGTGGTTGGAATATGTTTTTCGCCAAAAAGTTTTCACTCACCATTGTGTCGGCAATACCCGACTTGACCATCAATTTCTTAACCCTTTTTTTGGAATGAGCCGTTTCTAAAAAATAATCTCAAAAACTTGTTTTCACAACAAAATACTTATAAAACGAAATATTATCGTTCAAAATTACAGCATCTCATCAAAACGATTTATTTCACTGTCTTAATCAAAAATTAAAAATTAGACATAATATATTTGATGAGTTGACGAATGGGCTTGACAGTTACCGGATATTTGTCATAATAAGAACCAGTTTATTTCAATTTCCGTATTTGATTTTACAAAAGGAGTTTTCAATGCCTAAAAAATCAGTGAAAAAGACCGTGAAAAAAACGGTCAAAAAAGTTACTCGTAAAGCGGGAGTCGGTCGCCCGAAAGGAAGCGGCAAATTTGGTTGTCCAACAACAGTCGTTCGGATTCCGGCACATCTCAAACAAGATGTTCTGGATTTTGCGATTCAAAAATTGAAGTCAAAGAAACCCGCAGAATAGCGGAATAACAAAATCGTTCGATGAATTACTCTTTCACTAATTCATCAGAACGGTTTTATTTAGTTTAGAGAGAAAATTTTATTCTGTAATCTTCATCAGAATCGCTTTCTTTATAAACGTTTCTGTTAATGACAACATAAAAATAGACAGTTATTTTAATGTAACTGTCTATTTTGTTATATTTTCGGTACTTTAAAATTCGGTTTTTATTTTTTCATAAACAAAACGGAACAATGTTCGCCATTGAGTAAAAATTGCGAGAATCTTTATCACTGTTCATGTAAATAGTTACAAACAAATAAACACAGAAAATAAATTCAACGGCGAATTAGTTACAACACAACTATCAAAACAATGCAAGTTGGTATTTTAATGGGTAGCGACAGCGATTGGCAGAAAATCAATGGTGTTGCAAAAGCATTGGATGAGTTTGGAGTTGCGTATGAAATCAATGTGATGAGTGCGCATCGAACTCCAGATGTTGTCAAACAATATGCAGAAGAAGCGGCAGGGCGTGGTCTTTTTGTTATAATCTGTGCGGCGGCAGGAGCGGCGCATTTAGCGGGAGTTGTCGCATCGCATACAACATTGCCGGTAATTGGTATTCCTGTGCCGACAGAACTTTCCGGCGGTCTTGATTCATTACTCTCAACAGTTCAAATGCCGGGCGATGTACCCGTGGCAACTGTTGGAGTTGGTACGGGGGGGGCTCGCAATGCCGGAATTCTCGCGGTTCAGATTCTCGCCCTTTCAAATCCAACTCTACAACAAAAATTGCACGATTTCCGAAAAGGACTCGTCAAAAAAATCTCCGAAAAAAATGTGAATTTGAAAAAAATAATTGATGTAAAATAATATCATTGTCGCACTTAAAATTCAACTTTGCAATTCTGTACAAAATCTGTGTTTGCCGAAACATCGTTCATCTTGTTTGCGGGAATTAACGTACCACCTGCGAGGAGCAAGAAATTTTGTGATGGAGTAGGAATTCTTGTACTTCCGCCATTGTTGGCAATGACGGTTGTGCTCCCATTCGCGTAACACTCAACGCGGACACGGCTGTTGCAAGTTCAATCGTTTCCGGCAATGTTTTGCCCGATGCAAGCCCAAACGCTTGAGCTCCGCTAAAAGCATCTCCCGCTGCCGTCGTGTCCACCGCCTCAACCCGATACGAAGGAAAATGACAAAACGCACCCGATTTTTCAACTAGCAAAACTCCGCCTTGCCCCAAAGTGATCAAAACTCCACGAACACCAGCTCCGCGTAACTGTTCGGCGGCGGCGTGAGCGGATTCGATGTTGTCGATCTGAATTCCTGTAAGGCGTTCCGCTTCGTGTTTGTTCGGTTTGATGTAGGTAATGTCACGGAGAATTTCAACCGGCAAAGGTGTTACCGGAGCAGGAGCCGGATCAAGAATAAGCGGCACCGCGTGTTTTTTCGCCAATCGTGTTGCGCAGGCAAGAACATCAAGCGACGTTTCCAACTGCGTAACAATTACATCCGCATTGGCAATTGTTGCTTCCACGCTTTCGATATCTGCCGGAGACAAATACTCATTCGCCCCCGACGCAACAGAAATCATGTTCTCGCCCTTCGCATCAACCAGAATCAGAGCCACACCGGTTGCGTGTTGCGCGTCACGGAAAATAAAACCCGTATCAATACCTTCCTTTTGATAACCGGCAACCGCTTGATCGCCAAACATGTCAGTACCAACTTTCGCAACAAATGTTACGCACGCCCCCAAACGCGCCGCCGCAACCGCTTGGTTTGCCCCTTTTCCGCCCGGCGCCAAAAGGAATGTCCCGCCAATAACGGTTTCCCCAGGCAACGGAATACGTTCCGATTTGACAACCATATCCGTGTTGGAACTGCCAATAACAATAACTTTGCCTTTTTTCATAATATTTAATATTTTATAAACGCCGGTGGTGTTGAAAGTTGAAACGAGATGTTACTTACAGTTTTGCCAGAATAAGCAACGTGAGTCCGACAATAAAAAATAAAAACATTGCCGCAAGTAATTTGTTTGCTGATTTTGGGGCGTTTCGGAATTCTCGCCAAATGAAAACGCCCCAGATTGCGGAAACGAGCGTGGCGCCTTGCCCCAATCCGTAAGCAACCGCTTTCGAAGCAACATTCGCGGCTAACACGTTCAACGTCATGCCGATTGCCCAGATTCCACCACCAACAAGACCCCAAATGTGATCGCGAAAAGTTCCCTTGAAATAATCCGTCAACGGAACCGGCGTACCGACAAAAGGTTTGACCATGACAATCGTGTTCACGATGAAATTGCTCAAAAGAATTCCGATTGTGAAAATGAAATTGGCGGTGTACGGTGTGAGTTTTCCTGTTTCGAGAGTTCCGTTTGCCAGGTTCGCAGCCGTAACCGAAAGGAGTTCGCCGCCGTTTTCCGGAACGACTTTTGCTAGGGAATTACCCACGAAAAAATAGAAGAGCGACATAAGAACACCGCAAACAACCGCAAGAACAAGCCCTTTCGTGGAAACGCCAGCTTGTTGGTTGGGTAATTGCCGATAGGCTATGGCGTTTAGAATAACAGCTCCCGTAACCAACCCCACACCAATAAACAGCAACACCGCATTGCCATCCGCCGGATCGGCAACGAAGTTGATCAAAACGCCGAGAACCAACGCCAAACCAATCCCCACAGGAAAAGCGACAGACATACCGGCAATAGCAATAGCCGCAACCAAAAGGATATTCGCAATGTTAAAAACCACACCGCCCAAAAACGCCGAAACCAACGATCCGGCTTGAGCTTGAGAAAGATCGTCGAAAAAACCGCGACCAAGACCGCCATTGTTGCCCATGGTGATTGCAAAGAGCAAACCCGTCAGCACAACACCAAACACGTAATCCCAATAAAATAATTCGTAACGCCAAGTCTTACCGGCTAACTTCTGCGTGTTCGCCCAAGAACCCCAGCAAACCATCGTTACGAAACAAAATAATACGGCAATCAAATAATTTTCAACGAGAAACATAAAACCTCCTACGCTAAATTTTTTAACAAGACTGAAATGACCAAACGGACGGATTGGTTATTTGCTTTCGATTTCGATTGACGCCCAATAACCTGCTTCCCAAGCCCAACCATTTGGAGCGTTGTCTAATTCAATTGCAATTGTTTTACCGGCGTAAGGCGTCAAGTTGATTTCAATAGTTGCCCAACCGTTGTCGCCAACATTGTCTTTTGAGATTGAACGTCTTCCGATCTCCTTGCCGTCAACACGAATAACCCAATCCCAATCGCCGCCGTCATGATGCGAAACCACACAACGAAACCACGTTTTTTTTCCTTCGGGAATCGCCACGCTCCGCGAAAAGGTACAGGCAACACCTTGCTCTTTTGGGTGAGTCATTACCACGTTTTTCTTGCCGCGATATTCGGCGCGGAAACCGGGATTCATGTCCGCTCCGCAATTGGTCAACTTCCAACCGGAGAGAAACTGATCAACTGCTTCCTTGATTGAATATTCCTTGAAACGGATTTTCGCCTTCTCCTCGTCGGTAAACTTCACGTCCGCCGGCGGTTCGGGACGCCAAGAAGGTTTGTAAGATTGCGGTTTCGGAGTTTTTACCGGAATAACAAACACTTCCTCGTTGTTATTGTTCTTTTCGACTCTGCCTCCGTTTCGAATCACAGCTTGCCGAGTCAGTTTTTCGCATACGTCAAGCAACATCGGAACATTGTAGGCGGTGTACCTGAATTTTTGCGTTTCGTCCAACTTTTCGGTGAAACGTTGCGGCAACTTCGAGAAACCGCGCGTAGCGAACAGGATTCCGGCAGCGTTTGAAGGATTGCAATCCGAATCTTGACCGCAACGAGTCGAAATAATAATCGTTTGATCAAGATCGCCTTTTCCATACAACAAACCAACCAAAATATAAGCACCATTGATTTTGGCGTCAATATTGAATGCGCCGGAATGACAACTGAAACGGCGATAATCCTTATTCTTTTGATATTTTGCTTCAATCTTTGTCCAGGTTGTTTCCCAGTTGTTGGGATTTTCTTCGTACCATTTCAAAAGATCGCATACCATTTCGGCGTATTGCGAATCTTGTGGAATGCAAGCCAGCCCCGCTCGAATGATTTTGATCAAATCCGTTTCGAAATAGGCTTCCGCGTACATGCCGCCGACGAATTGACCGGCGTGGAGACCGTCACCATAATTCATTAAGCGTCCGAATTTGTTGCCCAATTCGATGACCATTTCGGGCATTCCGGGAGCGATAATCCCTGAAAAGTCGGCTTCAATCTGATAATCAATATCGTCGGCGCATTGATTGAAAGCCGGATGGCTGCTGTCTGGCGGAGCAATTCCGCGTCTAAGATTGCGGCGTCCTTCGACATTGGCATGCCAGAGATTGTATTCGCTGTTGGCAAAATCAATACCCGCTTGACGTTGAGAAACACCGAATCCGTGTTCTTCCATTGTTCGAAGAAACGTCATTTCGACGTAAAGATCGTCTTGCCCAAAAGCGTTGTTGATCATTTCCGGTTTCCAGACCGGCATCTCGTTTTCGGGAATGGTTCGTTCGCAATATTTGAATTCAGTCGGGGCTCCCCAGCAGACTCCGGCAATTTGCCCAATCCAAGCCGCTTTCATTTTGTCCCGATAGTCGGCAACAGAAAGTCGTCGAAATTCCTGTTGGGCGGAAACAACATCGACGAACAGACAAAATAAAGAAAAAAACAATATCAAATTCAGATTTTTTTTCATACAAATTCTCCTTGAGTACGCATTGCCAAATTTTATACACATTTTATTCACAGGTCATCAATGTTCGTGGGGAATCAATAACATTGATTTTCTTGGCTCATTATAGAAACGACAATTTTTGATGTCAAGAATAATTGGAGAGAAAACTTGACATTTTCAGAAAAACCTGTATATACATTAAGGCATGCTTACTTCACGTTGATATCCTAATAAACTACATTGATTTAATCGGACATTTCTATGAAAAACAGAGACGAACAAAACGATAAAAGACCTTTACATCGGAGTATTTTCGAATACGTTCAAAATTTGATTCTTTCCGGCGAGTGCCATCACAAACAGAAATTGCCTACCGATCATCAATTGATGCGCCGTTTCAACGTTTCACGAGCAACAGTTGCAAAAGCGATGCGTGATTTGGAAAATCAAGGGATTATCGAACGTCGTCCGGGAGTTGGCTCTTTTATCAAACCCTTGGCTGCTTCGCAAAGCGTTTTATTGGCGGTTGTTATTGCCGGATTGGGAGACACGGAGTTTTACGAACCGATTTGCGCTTCAATTGCACAGTCATGTTATAAACGCAATTACGGATTGTTGTGGGGCGCGTCAGCGGGAATCCATTCGCGAGAGATGACATTGCCTTCCTGTAATGACTATGCACATCGATTGCTTGCGCAACGGGTTTCCGGAATATTCTATGCGCCGGACGAAATACCGGAAAACTGGAACGGAGATGATCCAAACGAAATGTTTTTGGACGCGATTCACCGAGCAGGCATCAAGATTGTTCTGCTTGATCGGGATTACGTTCCCTTTACAAAAAAAGGTTTGTACGATGTGGTGGGCATAGATAATTTTCAAGCCGGATTCGATCAAACGCATCATTTGATTCGGTGCGAATGTAAACGAATTTTTTATGTAGCCCGACCGGGTATTACCTCAACAAAGTCAGCTCGAATTGCCGGTTATCGGTACGCCTTGTCACAAGCCGGACAGTCGGCGTCGGAAGACCGAATTTGTGTTGGCGATGTGTACGATTCCGTTTTTGTCGATAAGATTTTAAAGCACAAACCTGATGGAATTGTCTGCTTTCACGACCCGATTGCAGCCGCATTGATTCAAGCTCTCTTGTTGAAAAAAATCCGTGTTCCCGAAGAAATCAAGATCATCGGGTTGGATGACGTCAAGTATTCGCAGTTAATCCAAGTTCCACTCAGTACCATTCATCAACCTTGTCGGGAAATCGGAGCACAAGCCTTAAATCTCATGGAAGAAAGGATTAACAATAGTCCGTTGCCTCCGCGACATGTTCATTTGCCGACACAACTGATCGTGCGAAACTCAACCGGTTCTGATGCGAACAATGTGAAGGAAGTTTCCTGATGTTCTGCCGTGAGGTTTGTTATTTTCCTTGTAAGATTGTTGAGATACGGTTTTCGAGGTCTTTTTGTTGTGGATTTGACTGGAATGAACGTTGATAATCCGCGATTGCTCCTTGCCAATCGCCGTTCTGCTCTTTCAAATATCCCAACGCACGAAGTGCGCGGTAATTCGCCGGTTCCGTCACCAAAACCGATTGCAACATTTTAGATGCCGAATCCAGACATTCTTTGGCAATATCCGTTCGGTTTTGTAATTGACAGATTTGCGCGTATTCCTGATAAAGTCTTGCCAATTCAATTTTGGGTTCGGCGGAAGTGACATTGGTATTGTACCAATCAATTAACAATTTGAAAGCTGCATCGGCGTTTTGTGTTTCCATGTAAAGCACCGCCAAACCGCGATGGGCTTCGGTGTGATTTGGGTTGTAAGTGAGAGCAAGTTGGTAATGTCGAAGAGCTTGATCGTATTGTAATTGGGCATCCGCTGATTGACCGGATTGCAGCGAAATTTTTCCTGATTGATGATAAGTTGTTGCGAGATTGTAGTACGTATCCGCATTGTTCGGTTCCACTTTCAATGCCGCTTCAAATGCTGTTTTGGCTTCGTTGTACCGCGATTGCCCAAGATAACGCAAGCCTTCGGAATTTTTGTTGTACGACGTACAGCCAACAACTCCTGAAAACCAAAACAAAAAGAAAACCAAAACAAAAAGAAAACATTGCTGTCTCATACGTATCTCTCCAATATTATTTCCTTGTGTTCACTGGCTAGCGTGCGAATCCAAACCAACAAAGCAAACAACCTTTCAGCAGATAATACCAATTGTTTGCCAACAACGGAAGAGCAATCGTGTTAGATAATTAAACCTTTTTTCCAATCCTTCCCTGAGACAGGGTCAACTCTTTTCAGGTGAGCAATCTTTGTTTTGGTAAAAGGTCGCCTACTACAAGGGGCAATGTCGGCTATCGCCGACAGCAACCTTTCGGCGAAAGGTTGCCTACCTTTGAGAAAGCATCACCTACCACCTTTGAGAGAACATCACCTACCTTCGAGGCAACTTCACAGAATACCAATTCGGATATTTCTAAACAAAATATCGGTTTCAGGATCATGTCCTTGAAATTGAATTGTTCCGGATTCGGTTCGTCGTCCTTGTCTTGGGTTGGGGTCAGGGTCACGCTCGTCAACCCAATCCGCCGTCTGAATACCATTAACCCATGTCGAGATTTGCACTCCTCGCACAAAAATTGTAAGATAATTCCATTGCCCGTCTTTGGGATTGACATTGCGCCCAACTTGACGCCGGAAAATTCCACCCGTGTCTGTTCCAATAAACTTTTTGTAATCTTCGTCAGGAGGATTGTTGAAAATCTGACATTCATAACCATTCATCAATTCTCCTGGTATGCAACGAAAAAAAACACCGGAATTAACTGGTTTATCGGTTTTATATTCCAGTTGCAAAATAAAATCGTTGTATCGACCTTCCGATTCAATTGAACCGGAACCGCCCGTCAATCGAATCGCACCGTCTTCAACTTTGGCATTGGCTTTCGGTTTGACCGTCCAACCCTTCAACGTTTTACCATCAAACATCGGTTGCATTTTCTGAAACTGGATTTTAATATCACGAAATTGTCCCGAATCCAGCGTAATGTCCGGTATTCCTGCACGGTTTGACTGATTGGTCGTCATACTCAGCGTAAACGGCGCCCAATTCCCTTGAGCATTGGCAGGACGACGCTCGCCGGTAAGAATACTGTTACCGAACCGACTCGTACAACGAATCACGCCATTCTGATTGGGATCGCTCACCAACAAACCATTGCGTACAGAATAGTTGCCCGCAAGCGGACGCCAACCATAAAGCGAAACCCCATCAAAAAGACGAATCCAACCGGCTTGCAATTCCGCTTCCGTAAGCGGAGAAAAACCAACCAACAACGGCGGCTTCACTCCAGAATTGGTTTCCGCCCCAAATAACGAAAACGGCAACATCATTGTTGCGAACAAAATAAATATAACCAAAAAATGTCGTAAAATTGGCATCGGTAAATAGGGTAAGTTAAAGGTGCGAATTAACAGTGTAAGCTAAGTGCAAGCCAACAGTGTGAGTTAAAAGGTTGTAATTTAAACAGTATGAGTTCCACTGTCAACGTGTCAACAAAATAGATGTTGGAGTTTATTGTTTAACGGTTATTCATTTTTTTTCGGCAAAACGGGAGTTGGCAATATTGGGGCAAGTTTGGGAGCGGGTTCATTGGGGTTCGACTTATTTTGAATCGGCGTTAGGTTTTCCATGTCAACCGCTTCCGGAAATTCAACAATCGCATCACCCGTGTACGGCTCTTTCGAAATAACATTATACGTTCCGATATCGCCATATAATTGTGTTACGTTGCTCAAACACCAACTCATTCGCGCCGTCTCAATCTGTTTAATATATTCCATGTCGTCTTTATCACGCACAATTCGCGGCGTCAGAATCACCAACAACTCCGAACGACGACATTTATTGTATTCGTACTGAAACAACTTGCCAAGAACCGGAATATCCGCAAGAAGCGGCACACGACGACGAATCTCCTGATTTTCCTTTGAAATCAAACCACCAAGAACAACTGTTTCATTGTTTGCCGCACTGATGACCGTCATTGTGAAAATTTTGTCAATTGCCGGCGACCGGATTTCCCGCCCATCCTCTACTCCTACCGTAACCGCATCCACATTACTCATCTTCGATTTTTCCACCGCAACAAGCATAACCACATTGCCTTCGGGACTGATGGTCGGTTTGACCATCAACATCAAACCAATATTTTCGTCTTCAATATTGGGCGACGAGGAATAATTGTTCATTGTCATTCCTCGATAACGCGGTACGACTTGCCCAATACGAATCAATGCCTGTTGATTATTCATTGCCGTAATTTGCGGATGACTCAGAATTTCAATCCGGTTTGTCTCCCGCAACGCCCGAAGCATAATACTAACCGCATCACTATTCGCCGAAAAAACCAAACCACCAAATCCGGTTTCCGCTCCAACACGTCCTGTTGCGAAATTGGTCAATAGTTGCGAACCAACATTGCCCACCGTATTCAACGAATCAGAATTAACACCGTTCGATAGAGATGTTGACGGACTTTCATTGAACAGCCAACCCGGAACAACCGAACCATTCGTGATTACCGGTTCTTCAATTGTTGTGGTGATTCCGTTTTCTGTTCGGGTGATTGTTCGTGTTCCTTGCGTGATGTTGCTGAAAGTGCTGCGGTTAAACAGAAGAGAATCCTGAATCCCAAATTCCGCTCCCAATTCGTCCGTGTCACCCAACGTTACCTCGCCAAGCAAAACTTGAATCATGACTTGCGGCGGCGATTTATCAATTTCCTTAATCAAATTGAGAATTTCATCGTAATATCGCGGCGTTGCACTGACAATAAGCGAATTGCTTACATGTTCGGGAATCACAATGACTTCGCTTTCAATTTGTTGATAGGGACTGATAACACCCGGAGCTTGTTGTTGAATTGTCCGTTTGCTCCGAATATATTCATTGATTGCCACCGCCACCGGCTCCGCCGTCATACTTTTGAGTTCATAGACGTATTGTTTTCGTGTTTGCTGATCTTCGCGGTCAAGACTCAACAACAAAGCTTCGATAATTTTCAGATCATTCGTTGCTCCGGCAGCAAGAATACAATTTGTCCGCGTATCCACAGCAAACCGAATCGGAACCAATGTTTCTTCGTCTGCTGCACCGGGGAGTTGGGGACCGACTTGACCTTCGAGTTGGGTTGGGATTAACGACCGCAACGTGTTGACCATCGAATTGGCGTCGCCGTACAAAATTTGAAAGACTTTGACTTCTGCTGTTGCCGACGGCGAATCAAGCATGACAATCAGTTCTTCCATGAACGACATACAATGATCCGGCGCGGTAACAATGACGGTATTATTTCTGGCGTCCAACGAAATCCGAACATCCGCCATAATTCCCGATTCGATGAGCCGTTTTCCTTTTTCGTCCTGAACCAGCAATTCCAACGCCGGTAATTTTTTATCGCTTGTTCCGGCGGTTCCTGACGCAATAGCGTTGTTCAATACTTGTGCGAGATCGGGCGCCAAAGTGTGTCTGAGTTTGAACGGTTTAATCTGCAACTTCGGACCTGCCCCTGGAACATCCATTTCGGCGATAATCCGTTCGATATCTTTCATATCATTCTGTCCCGCTTGAACAATAACCGCATTGGTTCGGGAATCCGCAAACATCTGAACACGTTGAGCGAACGCGGAATTTTGTACCGACACCACCGGATACGTTCCACGCAACACCGTCAACGCATATTGCGCCGAAGCATGTTTCAACCGAAACACCTGAAGCAAACTGTTTTCCGACGCAACCGGTTTGTCCAACGTTTCGATCAAATCACGCATTGTTTCCATTGACCGCCCCCAACCAACTAAAAGCATCGCATTCGGGTTGATCATGGGAATAATCTTAACCGTTCCTTGTTTTGTGCGGAAAAGATCAACATAAACTTGCGAAATCACAAAATTCAAGGAAATACAATTGACATGTTTAAGATAATACACTTCGATTTGCGGTTCGGCAATTTTACTGAGTTCTTCAATTTGCCGGATCATGTCTGTAAAACGAGCAACTTCCGCACCGGTTGCGTCAATAACCAACACATCCAAATCAGGCAAAATCTGATAACGGAAATCGCTAACAACTTCCATTCCGGAGTTATTTTGTCCGTTTGTGGGGATTGCTTCGGTGTTGTTGGAGATTCCGCTGCTTCCAGCTCCGATCTCGCCGCCGCTCTCAAACTGATAGCCAACCAATTGCAACGCCGAATGGTTTTGTGTGTTGAGAGGTTGGGTTGTTTGCGATGGGGTTTGCAGCGGAGTCTGCGCGGGAATTGCCGGCGGAGGCAAACGATGCGTTTCGGTTTGGCGAAATTCCAATCGCGGATTGGGATCATTAGGCGACAACGGTACCGATTCAAATGTATTCCCTTTCGTTTTCGGCTCCAACCGTTTCGGCGAACGGCATAACTCCATAATTTTGGCAAGCGATTCCGGTTTCACATTGGCAAGCGGCACGAAACGACGTTCCCAACCGTGTTTGGGTTGCGGTTGGTCAATGGCGTTGATCAATTGAACAATCTGATCGCAAAGAGTTCGGTCGCCAACAATCAAAAAACGGTTGTTGTCCCGATCAATATCGAATGTACATTGCTTTCTCGAATGATTCCGCTCAACCGAAACCAACAACCGATTCGGACTCATTTCCGCAATTTTGGCTCCCAATAAAACTCGAACTGTTTGTTCGATTTGAGCCATTGAGACATTTGTTGGCGTGAACGAATCGCGTAAGGAATCATCGTGGCTGATTTGATTATTGCTATTGAATTGATTGTGAAAGGGCGGTGTTGGTGGTGAATTTTGCGGTGGAGTTGGCGGCAACGCCAGCGGTAAAGTTTGCACCGAACCGGAATGAGGAGCCGGTGTTATCGGTGGTAAAGGAATGGGTGGTGTGTGCGTGTGATGGATTATTTCTGTTTCCGCCGAATGCGGTGGAGCGGACGGCATGGCAATTGGCGGGGATTGCGGCGGCGAAGGCGGCAACGATAAGGACGATTGGAAAACCGGAGCGGGTTGTGGTTCGATATAGACTAATGATTTTCCGTTATTTTTTGGTAGTAGAACGGCATATTGTTGAAGAATTTCGGGGATTTTCCGATGAACCGATTCTGTAGCGAGAACACAAACGCGATAGGTATTGGGTTCGAAATCCGGTTTGATGACGACGGAAAAACCGGTTTCTCTGGCGAATTGGTTTTGGAGATGTTTTTCGATTTCGTGAATTTGTTGACTTCGAACGCGATAGACGGTGGGTTCTGAATTTTGGGGTTGTGTTATGATTTTCGACGGTTCTGAGGCGGGTGGTTGTGCGAACACCGAAAGTTGCCCGAAAATCAGAACAAAACCGATAACGAGTTGAAAAATACGGAATTGACGAAATGAAATGGTCATTGTGCCGGTTCGTGAACTTCCAAGGGAATTACCGCCAACGCCGAAGCGCAGGAAAACATCGAACCGAATAGTAAGTATTTTCTTCAATCGAATCAAGAGCAATCGACGATGTTTTCGAGAAATTTTCCCAACATTTCTTTCGTGTTTTGGCGAAGACGGAATGCGGTAAACATGGTCGCGGCGAATCGGAATGGCTGATTATTGTTGAGCGACCTAAAGGGGGAAAGGAGTACGAATGGAATATTTCATCGATTCTTTTTCCCGAATCCTTCGAGCAGCCAAGTCATTGAATTTCGGAATTGTTTAACGGTAACGGGCATTGTTAAGACGATTCGGTGATGTTGGGGTGTTACTGAATCCGCCCAATCAGCTTGTCCGGGGTCGAGTAGTAAAATTGCTGCTACATCCCGCAATCCACGTCGTTGTGCAAAATCGTTGAACGCCCGAACCGCTCTCATTCCAAGTGATTGTGCATTGAAAATGATACATTGTGCTGCGAGGTCGTTTTCTTCAAACAATTTCATCATTTCATCCGGTTCGCGAACACAGAGTGTTTTGTAGCCGAGTTTCGCCATGAGATTTTCGAGTCCTTTCTGTATTTTTGGGTTGGCGTCGATAATCATGACGGTGGCGGTATCGATTTTTTGGATTCGCGATTCGCGGTCGCGTTGCAATGCTTGAATTCCGTCAAACCGCAATGATGCCGCGGTTTCGTCGGCATTGCCGGCGTCGAGTCGTTTGAGAACTCCGCGTAGATCGACCAACATTTCCGACGGGGTTTGGTAACGTTGATCCGCATTGACCATCAACGCTTTGTTAACGATAAACGAAAACGAACCCGGAATTCCTGATTCGATTTGTTGTAGTGGTTTTACGTTGAAGAAGCGGTTTCGGTCCATTCGTTTGGTTCGATCTTTTGTTTCGAGGAAGGGCGATTGTCCGCTTAGGAGTTGGTACAAAATGCAGCCGAGAAAATACAGATCGCTTCGTGTATCCATTTTTGGGGCGTTGGCTGCTTTTTCTAGGGCGATGTAATCGATTGATTGTTGATTTTTTAGGAAGGGGATTTCTGCTCCGATTTTTTCTTGGGCGATTGATGCTAATCCGAAATCGACGATTTTGGCTTGTCCGCTGGAGGAGAGAAGAATGTTGCTTAATTTTAGGTCGCGGTGGGGTAATTTTTTGGTTCGCCAGGCGTATTCGAGACCGCTGCAAATATCGATTCCGATTTGTGCGACGGTTCGGGCTTCGACTTTTTTCCGTATTTTGAGAAATTCGCGAAGAGTTTGTCCTTCGACGAATTCCATTGCCATGTAGTGGAGAAATCCGTGAGAGTCGGCGCCGTGGACGGGGACGATATTGGGGTGGATGAGTTCGGAGACGATTTTGGCTTCGGTCATAAAATGATTGATGAACGCTTCGTTATCGCTGAACCGAGCGCGTAATACTTTAACGGCAACAATTTCGCTGGTTTCGCGATGGACGGTGCGAAAGACGCGGGCGAATGTTCCGGCGCCAACGAGATAGAGGGCTTTGTAGGGACCGAAAAAGAACCCGAATGATTCGCCGCTGGTCAAACGGTCAACTTGATAATTTGTCAACAAACCACGTCGTAACGAGGTTTGTAAAAATTGTTCGGAGGTGGGTGATTTGAGACCAATTTCCGCCCAAATTTCGTTGATTTGTGGTTGTGTTAAGATGCCCACGTTGAGTGTGCGTTGAACGATGTCGTCAAGGGAATAATCGGAAGGCATGGGGGCGACAAGAAAAAGAACGATAATGAAATAATACTCATTATTAATAACAAGGAAAAAAACAACATGATTATTATACTTATTTGTTGCTGCCTCTCAAGCGGAATTATTACCATTTCGGCAATAATTCCGTTTGCGGCATTTCAACTATTTACTATTCACTACTAACTATTAACTACAAGGTGGGCGACCTTTCGCCGAAGGATTTTCATCCGCGGTTGCGTCGGCGCCGACTAGTCCCTGTGTTGAGCCGGCAATTTGTGTTGCCGAGCGGTTTGGAGTTTGATTTCCTGCCGCACACTGCTTCGAGTCGGCTGTCGCCGACGTGATGTTTCGGCGAAACATCACCCACCTTTGAGACAACATCACCCACCTTCTACCTTGTTTTCAATAGACTTAAAGAAAAGGTCTATTCAAAATCGGAGCAGAATCGTTCAGAACCGGCTCGGAATCACATGCCTTTGCTCTTCCCAATTCCGAAGAAGCCGGAAATCATTCGGGCAACATCAAGAATAATCCACGCAGCAAGAATAGAAAAACAAATCATCGCCGGAACTCGATAACGAATCGAACTCACAAAAATAATATGCAACCCCGTAATATAAATTGCCGGAATCCAAAGCAACCGAATCGGAAAATCATAGAAGATTGACCGAACCACCCCAATCAAACCAAACACCAACACCGGACAATAACTACAAAAAATCACAACCGATACAACAGAATTCGAAAGTGATTCCTCGTTCAATCGATAACTCCAAAGACGACGAAATTTTATTTTCGCAAGCTCCCACGCAAGATCAGGATGTTTCCACGCCCAACGAACCGCCACTTGACGCATCTTCCGGTTAAGACGGTATTCCAATGTGTGTTCGGCAATATCAGGAGAAAGTGCCAGTTCAGCATTGCGAAAATCTTCGACAAATTTCATGTCGCTCGCCCCTGTCGCTTGGGGGTTCAGACCATCGTAAAAACCCGAACCAACTTGCAATGTCGTCGAAACAAAATGACCCGAAATAGAATAATTACGAATCCACCAAGGAACCAAACAAAAAATACAAACAACAAAAATAATCACACCAGATTGGAAAATCGGTTTGCAATGACGCGGTGAAAAAATAACACCAAGAATAACCGCAAACGGAATAAAATAAAGCCAACTAGGACGACAATAAATCGATATCGCCGCAAAAAAACCAGACAAAAAAAGATCAAACCAACTCACCCGAGGGAATAATCGATACGCCTTGAGCCAATAGCCAAGTTGCAACACCAAAAAAAGACAAAACGGCGCCTCACTCAACACAAGAACACTCATCATGATATTAACCGGATCAACCGCCGTTATCCAACCCGAAATCAACCCCAACTTAGAATCTTGGAATAAAACCCTCGACAACCAACCAACCGCTAAAACCGTTAACGAACCAATCACAATATTCTCAAAACGCGCCACCCGTATCGGAAGATCTTCTCCAAAAATACAAAATAACGGCGCCAAAATAACCGGATAACCCGGCATTCGATGAATCGCCTGATCTCCATACGTGTACGACCGCCCCAACGCAATATTTTGCCCCAACTTCCAATAAGTATCGCTGTCACCAAAATAGAAATGTTCCGCTCCCACTCGGTATTCCCAGTAACCCGCCGCAACAATCCGAAGCAATAACGCAACTACAAAAAGAAATAACCACGAACGATAATATTTCATAAAAGTTTCAGGAATTTTGGAATACTGTTGCTTCGGTTGTTGTCAAGATTGTTCGTATGACGCAAAATGTTCAGGCAAGCATCATTTCGCAACCTCAACAAATCGCGTCTCGCGAATAACGGTAACTTTGATTTCGCCCGGAAATTGAACTCGTTCGGTTAAGGAATGGGCAATATTATGGCAAATCTGAGCAGCAACTTCATCGGTAATTTGTTGGGCATTGAGCAATACTCGCATTTCTCGCCCCGCTTGAACCGCATAAGCTTGTTCCACTCCCGGAAATTCATTGGCAATCGCCTCCAATTCTTCCATCCGCCGAATATAATGCTCCAACGATTCCCGACGCGCCCCAGGTCGCGAAGCACTACACGCATCGGCTGCCGCAACAATAATCGTATAAGGATAATCAATTTTCGCATCCTCATGATGTCCCAACGCCGCCTGAACAACCTCAACCGGCTCGCCGTAACGCTTCAACAAATCCGCGCCAATCTTAGGATGTCCGCCTTCCGTCTCGTGATCAACCGCCTTGCCAATATCATGCAACAAACCACAACGCCGCGCCAATTTTTCATTGAGACCCAGTTCGACCGCAATCAACCCCGAAAGGAATGCAACCTCAACCGCATGACGAAGAACATTTTGGCTGTAACTCGTTCGGAAATGCAAACGACCAAGAAGATTAACTGTTCGTTCATTCAACCCAAAAATCTCAACCTCTTGGATCGCGTCTTGTCCGGCTTTTTGAATGAACATTTGAATTTCGTGGTTGGTTTCGCTGACAATTTCTTCGATTCGCGAGGGGTGAATCCGTCCGTCGGCGATTAACCGGTTCAACGCCAAACGAGCAACTTCACGCCTAATAGGATCGAATCCACTAACAATGACAACACCAGGCGTATCATCAATAATCATATCTACGCCGGTTGCTTTCTCGAAGGCTCGGATATTCCGTCCTTCCCGTCCGATGATTCGTCCTTTCATGTCGTCGTTTGGAATATCAACCGTGCATGTTGTGGATTCGGCGGTGTGCGGTGCGGCGTAACGTTGCATCGCTCCCAACAAAATATTACGAGTTAAGATTTCACAACGTTCTTTTTGTTGTTTTTCGTAGCGGAGAATAAAAGAACCAGTTTCTTCACAAAGCTCTTTTTCGAGCTGTTGGAGTAATTTTTCAGTGGCTTCTTCGCGATTGAGACCGGAAAATTCGTGGAGTGTTAATCGTTCTTTTTCGATCAATTTGGCAAGTTCTTCGTTACGGCGGTTGGTGTCGGCAATTCGTTCGGCTAACTTGCGCTGTGTGTTTTCAACAAGTTTCTCTAATTTTCGTTGGTCGTTGGCTTGTTTATCAAGAGTATCCTGGCGTTTATCGAGAATACGTTCTCGATTATGAAGTTCCTGGCGAATTTTTCGAAATTCGTTTTCATTTTCTTCTTTGAGTTGAATTGCTTTTTCTTTAATCCGAAGTTCCGCTTCGCGAATCGTCGTTTCGGCGTCAATTTCGGCACGGTGCAAGATTTCTTTTGCCCGAATCGCCGCATCGGCTTGACGCCGAGCATCAACAAACCGAACACAAAGATAGGTCGCAATAATTGAAAATAATGACGCAACTATTGCCGTGATCCATTGTACTGTTTCCATAGTGATTGCCTTTGAACAATCAGATTCGAATCGCGAACAAAGCAAACCAATCAAGCAAAACTGCAATCAAAAGAACTGGAAACATTGTGCAAACCGGAACAAAAAATCCCACCACACAAATTTTTATTGTCAATACGTTCCAACATACACAGACGCAACAACCAACACCACTCCGAAATAGAAATTTCGACCAACATGAAAAAATTCCAACAATTTCCCTGCCAATAGAGTAACTTTTTGCAAAGAAATTCAAGAAATCGAAAACAAAATAAAACGGGTTGGAATAACGTCTTGAAAATCAAAAAAGCAAGGAACAAATTATCATTCGTCCGTTTTTTCAATATGGTTTGAGGGGTGATTTGAGGAGTTGAGAGTTTGTGCAACTTCTTTAGAACCACGACTGCCAAAAAGTGAAAAATTTCAGGAAAAAACATACGTTCGGATGAAGGGTTAAATTCAATGTCCGGCTTGCTCAAAAACTAACGCAATGTCAATAACATGTTCTCAGCAATTTCGATAGTTGCTGAAAGGCAACGCTCTATCCGTAAGATTCTGCAAATCTTTTACGGTGATATGTTACTTAATCTTTCTCCAATTTTTTGCCGACATCGGCAAAACAAAAGATTGTTTCCATAATCATAAAGAATTTTTCAAAACACTGCAACATGTTTTTATAAAAAAATTCTGTAGCTCCTGTGTTCAGATAAAATCAACTCCACAATAGACTTTTTCTCCAGCTTAACATTGACATGACAAAACATACACAATTTGGTACTGTCCTAAATTTAGTAACCGTTCACGTTATCTTATGTATGTGCGTGAGCGTTAATGCGATCTTTCAGAAATGGCATTATATTTCTAGATTGTTGAGAGCAGGTTTGTAATATTGTCCAAAAGCGTTCCCAGAATTGATTTCCTTTTTCGCTTCTTGTTCCCTGCGTTATATGTCGATTCAAGACAACTCGGCGTCTTGTTTGTTCCGCTAAGTTGTTTATTGGTGGAATGCCCGTCTCAATAAATCGAAAATAATCTGTGCTTGCTCGGCATTAATACGCCTCAGTTCGGCATTTTCTCACTCCAATCGCAATACCTTCGATTCAATACTTTCAAGTAAAATTGTCACAACCGAATTAGACAATCCACAAAAAAAACACGCAATAGAGAAAATTACCGTGACCACTTACATATTTTTTCAATATTTTATCAGGGAACGGCATGAGTTTCACCACCGGCAATTGTTCCGATTGCGCCCCAAACTCCCCACGGTGAGGCTCCACCATATTTTTGTGCCGGATATTGTCCGCACTCGGTTTCGATGTCAGGGTCGTCCATGGTACGGATAGCGCCACAATCAATTGCTTCGGAAACAAAACGCACAGAAGCGTCCGCCAAAGCAACCTGACATCCGCCCGCATGATAACTGGCTGCGGAAATAATCCCTCTGGTATCCGGTTGGGTTCGGCTTGCTGCACAAGACAAAGCATTAGGCGGTAAAGTTGTAACAAAACCACAGTGATTGATTCTGCATCCGCCCCAGTTGGCTCCAACAAATCGGTGAACATCAGCAGAAACACAGAAAGCAGAAATTCCTGTTGTACCTGTTTGGAGATTTAAACAGTTACTCGGAGCTGATGTACCGGTAGAATTAAGGTTAAAATAACCCAAATCTTCCATAAAAGAACCAGTACCACTAATTATTGTGGAACTAATTGTTATTTTCGTACAGCGACGTTCGGCAAGCAATGCGGTATTACTTGTTCCGTCGATTATAGATTCTAAGCCGATTTTCCCAAAATTGCCGGGTTTCATAACACCGCGTGTTAAGTCAATACCGCCCGCTGAGTCGGGATAAAAATCACCAAAATTGAAACCATAAGTACCACGCCCGGGATTAGTATCGGTTGCCGGTTTTGTATTGGGGTCAGATGGACACAATAATGTAGTAATTTTGGCACGAAACAATGTATCATCTTGTGGATTAATACAAGCCCCTGATCTCGGAAATAGTGCCATTTTGATTTCCGCATAAAGTTGCTGTTGTTCAATAAAGGGAAGAATCGGCGTGAACGGACCAACCAAACTTTGTTTCCAAAGATTTGATTCTGCGGTAGTCATTGATGAGGTGTATGCTCTATATTTAGTCATACCCATGGTGAGTTGGACACATTGATTGGGCAATTGATTGTGCACATCGTGCAGGTTGTGGCAACCCAACGCCAATTGTTTGGCTTGGTTTGTACACTGAGACCGCCTTGCTGCTTCGCGCGCCGCTTGAACCGCCGGCAATAATAATGCGATTAAAACACCAATAATCGCAATCACCACCAGAAGTTCGACCAAAGTAAAACCAATTTTCGGATTTTCATATTGTTTTCGCGCAATTCTTCTTGTCCATTTTAACATTGAATAATTCACCAAATTGTTTAACGTGTTTTTCTTAAAGTTTTTCATGCGTAATTTCCTTGTTTAGAAAATGTGTTGGATCACCGCGAACTGTTCACTACTTCACAATGAGTAGTCAAAATGTCGCTAAATTTATTAAATATATTTAACAGCAAAAACTGTTATAAATCAAGATAATTTTTCTAATTCTTTTGAAAGGCGAAAACGGGGCATCAATATTTTTTGATGTTCTAGAAGTTCGGTTGCCGTTGTGTGCGTCCGAATGTTGTAAAGATATTGCTAGAAGTTCCTAATGCTAAAAGATTTACGAATTTCGATATTATTTTGGCGATATGTTATTGCGATGCGGCGAGTTTTGCGGCGATGCGGCAGGCTTCGGTTAGACTGCCGGTTTGGGCGGTACCTTGCCACGCCTTGTCGAACGCTGTGCCGTGTGCCACGCTGGTTCGAATGATCGGTAAACCGAGCGTAATATTAACCGCTCGATGCATTCCAAGCAACTTCAACGCAATATGCCCTTGATCGTGAAACATGGCAACTACCGCATCGAAAATTCCGTGTTGGGCGTTTACCATTATTGTATCGGCGGGAAAAGGACCGTCGATGTTCAAACCTTCGGCAAGAGCTTGTTGAATGGCGGGACGAATCATGTGAATTTCTTCCGTCCCGAACAATCCTTCTTCGCCTGCATGGGGATTCAACGAACAAACACCAATACGTGGTTTCCGTCCCGATAATCCAATTATTCGTTTCATAAAATCGTCAATTAATTTTGCTTTGGCGAGTACGGATTCGATTGTTATCATTTCGAAAATGTTTTTCATTGCGGTATGCAGTGTAACATGAACGACGGCGAGACCATATTCCGAACGAATATTTTCGCCATGTCCAAGATAAAGCATCATCGCAAAATCTTTAACACCACAATGTTCCGCAAAAATTTCCGTATGACCGGGATAATGATAACCGGCAAGATTGAGGGCATTTTTGTGAATTGGAGCGGTTACTATCGCATCAATAATTCCTGCTTTGGCATCATTAATAGCACGAATAATTGCTTGATACGCGGCATCGCCGGTTCGAGCGTCAACTGTTCCATGCGGAACTTTTGTTACGTTTTTATCGCCGCAACGGATACATGGGATCGTTAAGACATTGGAGCAAGTTTCGGACACAACATCCGACGCAGCAGATTGTTGCAACAATTCGCCAACGTTTTGGATTTCCGTAATAACGGCGTTGATATTTCGTAACTTTGCAGCGTGTTGCAGAATTTCGGGATGACCGTACACAACCGCTTGACTATTCGTTTGACGAACAATTTCACGCCAAGCCCCAACAATAATTTCAGGACCAATTCCGGCGGCGTCACCCATTGTTATACCAAGAATCATCGTTAATCAATCGTTAATAAATTGTCAATAAAATGAAAAACAGGAAATAAAACAGACAACAGACTGGATAACAAAAGTATATCCGATATACTATATTTTTTCTACTCTTGGTGTTTATACTTTAATTACGAACGATAAACGATCAAATGCGTGTTTGTATTCAGCGGGTTAAGCGGGCTTCAGTAACATTGCCGGCAACAGGCAACATCGTTAGTGAAATCGGGGTCGGATTGTTGGTACTTTTGGGAGTTGGAACGGAAGATAGTGAAAATGAAGCGAAAGAGTTGGCGAAAAAGTGTACGGAACTCCGCATTTTCGAAGATGAAATGGGTAAAATGAATCGTTCGTTGATTGATGTTGGGGGTTCGATGTTGGTTGTGAGCCAATTCACACTTTATGCCGATTGCCGTAAGGGGCGAAGACCAAGTTTTACGGCGGCGGCTTCGCCGGATAAAGCAGACCGACTTTATCAGATTTTCATCGAAACAATTAGAAATCGTGGTATTTCTGTTGCGACCGGCGTATTCCGTAATGAAATGCATGTCGAATTGATTAACGACGGACCTGTTACGATCTGGATTGATACGACGCAACGCTAATTCGGCGCTAAACGGAAAAATTGAAGGTACGAAATAAACGTAACAATCTATTTTGTTTTCCTTTTTTGCCTAAAAAATAAATTTAATGGCGTTGTAAAGTATAGTGAGCCTAACCAATGTTCTTCATTAGATAGGGCATCACTAAATATTCCGCTAATATTATCAGCAAAGACACTAATGGTCATTGTATCTATTGAGGACATTCTATTACAAAAAACTGTCCATGGAACAAACGAAAGAACTCGGTGATTATCTCAATCATGTGATTCATTCATTATAAAATTGCCAATTGCAAAGGCTTGATCCAAACTTATATTGTCGGGTACAAATAAAAAAGAATAAAAAAAATTACTACGGAAATTTTCGTTAAAATATTAGTCACCACACACCGCGAAACATGACCCCAACCAAACATGGTCAAATGTGGCCTACCTGATGTTGACCGGAACAAAATATCGAATATACTTCTTTGCTCACCTCGTTTACCGAATTAACACACCATTCGCTGAACGCTAGAACATTTTTGGTATTCTGAATTTTTATCCTGTAAGAGAGTTTCTATTTAGAGAACAGATATAATATGGATACAACAATCGATTTTGACAGTACTGATTCGGTTCGCAATGCGAAACCATTGAAACATGTTCAGGAGGTCATTTTTCGAACGCCGTTGGTTTTGGAACATGGGGCGGTGTTGCCGGAAGTTAAAATTGCTTACGAAACTTACGGTACGCTCAACAGCAAAAAAGATAACGCTATTTTACTTTGTCACGCGTTGTCCGGCGATTCTCATGTGGCGTCTCATGATGCGGATGACGATCCGGGTTGGTGGGAGATTATGGTCGGTCCCGACAAACCAATTGATACAAATCAATTTTTTGTTATTTGTACGAATTGTCTTGGCGGTTGTCGTGGGACGACTGGACCCGATGACACCAACCCGACAACCGGTCGGCGCTACGGAATGGATTTTCCCGAAATTACGATTGGCGATATTGTTGAAGCGCAAAGTCTTTTGATTGATTATCTTGGTATTGGTCGATTGCTTTCGGTGATTGGCGGTTCTTTGGGTGGAATTATGGCACAAGAATGGTCAACTCGATTTCCTGACCGGCTTGTTTCCGTGGTTTTGCTGGCGACAGCAGCCCATTTGACCAGTCAAGCGTTGGCGTTTGATATTGTTGCGCGTAATGCTATTCAGAGCGATCCGAATTTTCACGGCGGTCAATATCACGAAAAAGGCGTGGTTCCAGCTGATGGTTTGGCGATTGCTCGAATGTTGGGGCATATTACTTATTTGTCGCGTGAATCAATGATGAAAAAATTCGATGCGAACCGATCACAAGGACGGCAAGTTAAAACAAAATTTGAGACAAAATTTTCGGTTGGCTCTTATTTGGCTTATCAGGGCGACAAATTTGTTGAGCGGTTTGACGCGAACAGTTACATGATTATTTCTAAAGCGATTGACGATTTTGATCTTGGCAGCACGCCGGAAGAATTGAAAAAGTCATTGCGTAAGTCAATGTGTCGTTGGTTAATTCTGAGCTTTTCGAGTGATTGGCTTTTTCCGTCTTTTTTGTCACGTGAAATAGTGGATGCGTTAATTTCTCTTAACAAGCGTGTTAATTATTGTGACATACCGAGTGAGTACGGACATGATGCGTTTCTTTTGCCGCATGAATTGCCGTTGTATGGAGAAATGGTTCGGTCGTTTTTGCGTCATGTTGTTTTTGAGCAGGCGTCTGGTGGGTTGCCGTCGTTTCAATATTATGATCGGTTGGATTATGAACAGATTCTTGATTTGATTCCACGTGGAGCGAAGGTTCTTGATTTGGGTTGTGGTCGAGGTGGTTTGTTGGCGCGGCTTCGGCAACGGGACGACAATCGGGTTTTGGGACTTGAAATCAAAGAGAAATATGTGTTACAGTGTATTGATCGTGGTATTGATGTTGTCCAAACCGACTTGAATACCGGTCTCAAAGCTTTTGAGGATGACCAATTCGATTTTGTTATTTTGTCGAAAACGTTACAAACAGTGCGTGATGTGGAATTTGTGTTGGATGAAATGTTGCGTGTTGGGACGCGAGGGATTATTAGTTTTCCGAATCTGGGTTTTCACGAACACCGTCGCCGTCTTACAGAAGAAGGACGTGCGCCGCGTGTTGATCTTGGTCGTGATTCCAGCGAATGGTACAACACGGCGAATGTACGTTTTTTGACGTTAGCTGATTTCGAAGATTTTTGTGCGCAAAAGAAATTCCGTATTCACCATTGTGTTCCGTTGAACACGCAACAACACAAACAAATTGAAGACGACCCCAACCAAAATGCGGATGTGGTTATTGTTGTGCTAAGTCGCGGGCTTTCCCAATGATGATTCTTATTAATGATGATTCTTATTTGCGTCAAGGGTTGCGTTCTGTGTGACGACCAACCGCAATCTTATTGCGAATTGGGAACATGAAGAAGAGTTGTTGATTGTTTTTGTTTGTCTATTTCGTTTGTGTTTGATTTTTTATGAATATTTATGATTATCCGGTGTTGTATGATGTTCTTTTTTCGGATTCGTGGAAGCGGGAAATCGAATTTCTGAAAGCGATACTTTTGCGTTATTGTCATCTTTCCGAGAGCGGAAGAATTTTTGAACCGGCTTGTGGGACGGGGCGGCTTTTGTGGCGATTGGCTCAATTGGGTCACGATATTGTCGGGCTCGACCTAAACCCGAATGCAATTCTCTTTTGCAATAAACGGCTTCGGCGACATGGTTTGGCGGAATCGGCAATTTATGGCGATATGACTTGTTTTTCTTTGAGTGATCTGGGACAAAAGCAACCGTTTGATTTGGCGTTTAATTTCGTGAGTAGTTTTTTGCATTTGACGTCGGAATCGGCGGCGTTGTCGCATCTTTGTGCGATTGCGGATGTTTTGAAGCCGAATGGTATTTATCTTCTTGGTTTGCATTTGTTGCCGCGGGGCAATGCTATTTGTTCGCGTGAGGAGTGGTTTGTTCGTCATGGTTCTCTTGGGTTGCAATCGCGGTTGTTGCGTTTATCGCTTAACCGGCGGCAACGTATTGAAACAGTTGAATTTCGTATTGAGGCGACAACACCGACGCGGTGTTATGAAGTTATTGATACGTTTCCGCTTCGGACGTACACACTTCGGCAGTTTCAATTTCTTCTTAGCAAGGTGAATCGGTTTGTTATTCTTGAGACGTTTGATTTTAATCTTCGCTCTCCGGTTTTGGTTGACGCGCAAACCGAAGATGTTGTTTTCGTCCTAAAAAAAATTTAATAGTGAATAGTTGATAGTGAATAGTGAATAGTGTCGCATGCGGAAATTTAGCGAAAACGATAAATTCCGCATGCGACACTATTCACTATACACTATTCACTATTAACTATATTATCGGTATGTTGTGCAAAAGTGTTTTCGCAGATATAGCCGTGCAAGCAGGTATAGCCGTGCAATTGGGGAAAGAGAGAATAACAAGATGATTCAAGTCTTTTTTTGAGAAAGTTTTGGAGTGGGTCGATATGCTTTTTTGTGAAGAGTTTTTTGTTTGTTTTATCCTGAAAGAGCGAATTGATTGGTATTTTCTTTTTCTTTCCAGCCATTCCTATGCACGAAATTCCATTTAATGATTATGATTTTGCGGCACTTGGTGTTCAATCGCCGTTGGAAACTTATCTCCGTGAGATTAATGAGACGGTTCTTTTGACGCCGGAAGAAGAGCAATATTTAGCGTTGGCGGTTTGTGCGGGCGATATGGAGGCGCGTGATAAAATGGTTCGTGCCAATCTCCGGTTGGTCGTCAATATAGCGCGAGGTTATACCGGCAAAGGGTTAAGTCTGCAAGATTTGATCGAAGAAGGAAATTTGGGACTCCTCCGGGCCGTCGAGGGATTCGACCCGTCAATGGGAACCCGTTTTTCTACTTATGCGAGTTATTGGATCAAACAATCAATCAAGCGTTCGTTGATTAATTCGGCGAAAACGATTCGTATTCCGGCGTACATGGTCGAACTTTTGTCGAAGTGGCGACGTGCCGGTATTCGTCTTTCGGAAGATTTGGGGCGTTCACCAACACCAGAAGAGATTGCGCGTTTTCTTGGTTTGCCTCGTAAGAAGTTGCCTATTATCAAGAAGGCGATTCTCATCAACAATTTGATTCCGCAACCGGATCAACCCGAAATCGGGTGGACTCTCAACGAAATGATTATGGACGAACGCTCTCGGAGTCCAGAAGAAGAAATGCTTGAAAACGATAATTTAACTTTTATCATGGAGCAATTGGAATTGATGGACATTCGAGATGCGACGATATTGAAGATGCGGTTTGGTCTTGGTGGTAGTGCGGCGCTGACTCTCAAGGAAATCGGGGAACGCCTCGGGCTAACAAGGGAAAGAGTCCGGCAAATCGAAACCGAAGCCCTCACTCGTTTAGCGGAATATCTTGACGGAACGCGAACACGCCAAGTCGCCGCAGGATAATGTTTGTGTGGTTTCGTTGGTTTTGAAAACCTGTTCCAAAGCCGAAGAGATGCTCTTCGGCTTTTTTTTTGTGGTTCTCGCCAACTCTTTGGGGGGTCGGTTATGGGGAACCAAGGTTTGGTTCCATGGAACTAAGGTTTGGTTCCATGGAACTAAGGTTTGGTTCCATGGAACCAAGGTTCGGTTCCATGGAACCAAGATTTGGTTCCATGGAACTAAGGTTTGGT
>JAIRTV010000529.1 GCA_031254675.1 Planctomycetaceae bacterium
TGCCGAATGGATTGCGGTATCTGTAACTCGCCAAAACCTTCGCCAATAGCGGTTATCGTGAACGCTTGTTGTTGCTTTGCAAGTTGCTCCACTGCGGAAAATAAAAGCAGAAAATTACGACGATTCGGATAGACAGTACCGATAACAAAAAATTTCGTAACATCATTTTTGGGAGTGATGTTTACGTTACCGAAATAATGTGGGACGACTATTGCCCCCTCCAGAAAATCGGCAAGCATTATCAAACGATCAGAACGTAATAATTCAGAGTCATTACATTCTTTGTGATGGGAGACGAACACCGTTTTATCAAGAGGAAGATTCGGAAATCGCTCATTTACTGTACACCAAACTTGACGCTGTGACCGTTCCCAATTATAAATAACACTACTGGTAAAAAACCATACGGCATAATCATTGTACTTAATTTGCTTTTCGATAATATCACGCATGTTATTCCACGTAACAACATAGTGTCTGTATTGTGGTTGAGTGAGTATTACTGTTGCATCTAATTTTGCTTCTTCCGTTGTCATTAAAATATCAACATTGTAGCCAAGATCGGACAGATATTTTGCATAACCTGGTATCACAACACCATGACATTCATTCGGTTCAATGAGAAGAACAGAATGAGGACGAACTTTAACGGTAAGAAAACGCGAATAGGCAATTCTCTCTTCAGAAAATAAATAAATCAAATTCCTTTTAATGCCGCTCAACAAATATTTGATACGACTAATAAAATTGCCAATCGTTCCTACACCGAAAATTCGCCGCGAAATCCATCTTGCTGTATCAACAAGGATCGTCTTAACCGGTTTATGCTTGCCTTTTAATTTTCGTATTTTTTCCTTTGCTTTATCAATATCATCTTCAGCCAATGCAATTTTTGTACGTTTGTCAAAAACAACGTTATTGTCTTCGAGTATTCCGTATTTTTTTAACCAGCACCGATGCTCTTTCCACAGTGGTGTGTAGCAATAATTATCCTTCATCTCTCTTGTTAATAACGTTCTGAATTGCCGTAAAAATTCATATCTGTCGTCATTTGACGTCCTATAAAAATTGCACGAAATAGCCGATAGCAGAAACCGCAGAAAACAATCACGATACTCCTGATATTGTCCGCGTTTCACCAACTGTTCATAAATGATACGACAATTATTCAACGAATCTAAGTGGTGTTTGCCTATTGTGTTACAGTAACTCGTGCTGACAATGCGATAATGATATAAATTTTCCGGTAGAAATATTATCCGTTTTGCCGCCGGTATTACTTGCCAAAGGACAACACAATCCTCTGCCATTCCGTTGCCAGGATGAGTAAAATTTGTCAATAACAATTCCGTCAAAAATAATTTTCCCCAAAAACTATAAGTGGTGATCACCTCTGATTTATTTGTTGCGATATTGTCGTCATTAACGCTGACCGCAAATTGCCATCGAAGACAGTGAGCCGTTTCGTCATCATTTTTCGTTCCATCTTCGTTACGCTTGTCAGGTGTAAAAACAACGACATCGGCATCTTTTTCTTGGGCAATGCGAACGCATTTTTCGATGGCATTGAGATCAATCCAATCGTCAGCATCTACCGTCATTGTGTATTTCCCGCGTATGAGAGGCAACACATTAAATTTAGCGATACCTTGACCGGTATTTTGCTGACAGACAATCTGAAAACGTGAATCCTTCGCAGCGTATTCGTCAAGAATTTGCGAACAGTTATCAGTTGAGCCATCATTTATGCAGATAATTTGTAGATTAGAATATGTCTGATTCATAATGAAATCGAGACATTCCTGCAAGTACTTTTCGGCATTATAGACGGGAATAACTATGGAAACAAGAGGATCGCCCCCCCCCCCCCCAGTTATCTAAATTGCCTATTTTAACGTCATTTTCTTTCATTTTTTTCATAATAGTACGTTCCTAAAACTGATTTAAGAAATTAATCTTTACATTAAAAATATGCCCCGCCACAGTCAATGCGGATATAATTTACTACAATTAATATCTCGTTTGACACCATGCGACAAACCATAAACATTAGAAGTGAGATAGAATAAGAATAATTTTCAAAATTGTCAAGCCCCTGATAACAGATATTAATTGAGTACCAACTGTTAAAGAGGGCTTGATCTCGTTATGGAAAACCTCTAAAAACTCTGTTTTCAAAAAATCTCATTCTGAAAAATAAGAACTTGCGAATATTTTTTGAGTAAAATAGTTTTTTGGAAATCGCTTGCAAATTGACAAATTTTATCTCGGATTTTGCGATTGTAAAAAGACCTTGTAAACAGACGATACATGAAATCTCGACAATATTTCAATATTTCGATAGTTCCCAAACAACAAATAATTTTAGTACTTATTGTATCTATTCAGTTGCCATTCTGTTTTTATTTTATTTATTTTTCGTGAACCATTATTTCCAAACGCTTCACCGAAGATTAAAGCATACGGTTAATACCGTACGGAATTAACGAACACTTCAAAGTCGATTGCCTTTTTTCTTTGTTGCCCAAAGGTTATTTCCAATGTCATTGGTTTTGAGAAAGTTCTCTTGACAGGTTTTGGGGAAATTTCTATGATTCAACGCCTTTCTCGTGGACTTCGGCTCAGCGAACCATGCGAACACTAGCAAACAGATTAACATTAAACCCTCAGAAATAGAACTTTTGCAAAAGGAAATTCACAATGAAACAAAACAATTTATTCTTTGTTTGGCGTCCCTTTTTTTTACTAATTCTATTTTTACCAACTCTTTTATTGCTAAGCCTCAAAACGGAGGCACAGCAAGAATCCGTTTCGCCGGTTCTTGAAATGCCGGAAGTTGTCGCCGAAGTCAACGGCGATAAAATTATGCGTACCAATCTTGCTACAGAATGTCTTCGTTTGCATGGAACGGAAGAGTTGAAAGATTTCGTCAAAAAGTTTCTGATCCAGCAAGAATGTTCGCGATTAAATATTACTGTTACGAAACAGGAAATCAACAACGAAGTTGAACGAATGGCGAAAGCGTTTAAGTTTTCGACACAGGATTGGCTTGAGTTGTTGGAAAAAGAACGGGGAATGACAGCAGAAATGTACATGGAAGATATTATTCAACCCATACTGGCAATTGGTAAACTGGCTGGGTCGCGAATGAATATCACCGAAGAGGAAATTCAACACGAAATGAACGCTCGATATGGAGCGGCGGTTCAAGTACGACAAATTGTTCTTGGTTCGCGTAAAGACGCCGAAAAAGTTTGGCTTGATCTCAATGCCAATCCGGACTCATTTCCATCTGTTGCGAAAAACCGATCACTCGATCCGGCAAGTCAACCTTACGGCGGATTAATTCACCCTATTCGGAAAGGTTCCGTCAACTCCGAAATCGAAAAAATTGTCTTCGCCCTCAAACCAGGCGAAATTTCAGCGATTGTCGAATGGCCGGCAGGACAGTTTTTGATTTTCCGTTGCGAACAACATTTACAACCGCAACATGTCGATAAGGAAAAAGTTCGAGAACAATTAGTTACGAAAATTCGCGATATGAAAACGCGGTCGGCAGCCGAAGAAGTTTTCCGTGAACTTCAAACTCGTGCTCAAATCGAAATTGTGTTTGGTAATTCGACGCGAATGGCTCAAGCTCCCGGAGTAGCGGCAATTGTGAACGGACAGAATATCAGTCAGAAATATCTCGCGGAAATTTGCTTAAAACGTTACGGGAAATCCGTGTTGAGCGACATGATTAGCAAATTGATTGTCGAACAGGCTTGCCGGAAACAGAATATTGTGATTACTGATACGGATATTGATCGCGAAATACGAGAAATGGCGATTAAATATCTTCCGTTACGGCAAGACGGTTCCCCCAATATCGAATTGTGGATAAAAATGAAAACCGAAGAAAACCAAATGACACCCGAAGTGTATCGAACCAATACCGTGTGGCCAGTTCTTGCGTTGAAACGGCTCTCGCGACCTTTTGTTCAAGTAACCGAAGAAGATATTCAACGCGGTTTCGAATCGAATTTCGGTAAAAAAGTTCGTTGTCTTGCGATTGTGTTCGATCAGAAAGACCAACGCCGCGCCCAGGAAGTTTGGGAAATGGCAAACCGTAACAAAACTCCCGAAAACTTCGCCAATTTAGCTGAAAAATATTCGATGGATCCGGAAAGCCGAATCGCACGAGGTGTGATTCCACCGATTAGCCGTTACAGCGGACAACCAACATTAGAAAATGAAGCGTTTGGATTGTTGCCGAATGAATTATCGCAACTAATTCAGGTTGAGGAAAACTGGGTGATTTTGTATTGTCTCGGTTACGAAGAACCAAGTATCACGAACATCAACGATGTCAAAACCGATCTCGTTGCAGATATCTTTGAAAAGAAACAAAATATTGCCGTTGCAAAATTTTACGAAAATTTATTCAATCAGGCGGCAATTGACAATTACTTGACCCAAGAATCAAGAAATCCCGAAATCGAAAAAGCAATTCGTGAAACAGAAAAAATAAAACAAGCCACCGGAACAACTTCTCAACAAACTCAATAATTAAATCATCAGAATAATCATTCAAAGACGACAACAAATTACTTATGGTTTTTTCGCGAAGTCAATTCAAACCGGTTTTGATTCTGTTTTATGTTACGGTTGCGGCTTCTATTTGGAAGTATGTTGCGATTTCGCCGGCAATTCCAATTGCGACGGATTCTTGCAATAATAATACCGCAACTCTTTTTTGGTTTGGTATGTTTCCGCTTGTTGGAGCGTTTTTGTTATTTGGCGTGATACCGATGGGGATTGTCCGCTATGTGTTTCGCGAACATCTCACAGATTATGGTCTTCGGTTTGGTATTCCGTTACGTACGGTTCGTTCCTTTCTCATGGCTGCGCCGATTGTGATTGTTATTGCGTTTTTAACCGGTCACAACCCCGCGTTTTTCGATGTTTATCCGCTAAACGAAACAATCCGTCCACAAAATACCCGAATTGGTTATTCGTTGTTTGCAATTCACGGAACGATTTATCTGGGATATTATTTTGGTTGGGAATTTTTGTTTCGCGGCTTTTTGCAACACGGACTTTCGGAACAATGCGGAATACCAACCGCCATTCTTGTTCAAACATTAGCCTCGACAATGCTTCATTATGGTCATCCTGGTAGTGAAGTATTCGGATCAATTATTGCCGGTTTAGTCTGGGGTATTCTTGCGTTCAGAACCCGTTCCATTCTTTCCGGTTTTGCCCAACACGCCTTACTTGGAATTGTTCTTGATTGGACGTTAATCTTCACACGATAAATTGAGAATTGAACATTTGAAATTTAAGTCGGTAAATAATATGAATCAATTTTGCGATTTTACCATTCTATACCAAACCTAATACGACAGCACAAAATGTCGGTTGTTCCATGGGATTTAATTCCGCCCAATATACGAGATAATTTATTTGAAGTTTCAATTTTCTAGAGCGTATATTGTAATTTTTACGGTTTTTCGACAATTTCATCGTCAAATCGGTAAACTAATTTGGCACAAATATTCGGATTTGTAACAATTGAAAAAGAAATAAAATGAGATTTAGAGAAAAGGTCTAAGGAGTAGATGTAATTGCAAAAAAAATAAGAGGGGATAAAATGAGCGGTTGATGTTTGGAAGAGTCACTTTGGTTTTTCAAATTTCCCCTTTAACATTTCACCTTCAACCCCAGTAAACCCATGCGAACATTTTTAACCCTTACCATTTTTTTCAGTTTATCCTTCACAGTTATGGCACAAGACATTACGCTTCCCGCTCCGCAACGTTCCGGCGGTAAACCGCTTTTCGATGCAATCAATGAACGGCAGTCAATCAAAAACCCTACCAGTACTCCCATTGATTTGCAAACCCTCTCCGATTTACTTTGGGCGGCTTACGGTTTTAATCGTGAAGATCGCCGAGTTGTTCCAAGCCCCATGAATAGACAAGAACTGTTCGTGTATGTCGTGCTTAAAGAAGGCATCTATCTGTATGACGCCAAAACCAACAAATTGTTCGAAAAAGTAAAAGGCGATCACCGGACTGTTGCCGGAACACAAGATTATGTTTACGTCGCACCAGTCAACCTCTTGTATGTTGTGGACAAGTCCAAAGAAACCGGAACCGGCGCCTATATCTCTTGCGGTTGCGCCGCACAAGATGTTTATCTCGTTTGTGCTTCAAAAGGACTCGCTTGCGCAGTACGAACAAGTGTTGACAAAAATGCTGTGAGTAAATTGTTGAAATTCGACAACCGGCTCGAAGTTATTGCCGGTCAAACGATCGGTCATAAAAAATAAATCACACCTTATCTGTGATAAATGCAAGCAAACGGTGATTGAGAGCGGGTTGTACGCGACCACTCCAAGTGGTCTCACTTTAAAATTGATGTTCCAGAAAATTTTCGACCCAGATCATTTTACGGAGAATAAATCATTTTGCCGGAAAAAGTTTTCCGATGGGACGAGAAATATTGTTGGAACAGTTTATGTTTCCGTATTATTTACTAACCCTTAATTATTAACCCAACCTTACATTTATGTATTTTTTCAAATGGTTACGTGTGATTAGTGCTGTCGTTTTTTTCGCGGCGATTTCAGCACTTGTTCTTGATTTCAGCCAAACAGTGCCACGAATATTGCATTGGGTTGCCCACTTTCAAATAACGCCAGCAATACTGATTTGTGATTTCGAAACAGATTTCAAAACACTGTTTCAAACCGGTACGGGAATCCTGGTATTCTGGATCATCCTGACACTTTTATTCGGACGTATTTATTGTTCCGTTATGTGTCCATTAGGCATTTTGCAGGATATTTTTTCACGTACCGCAAAACTGTTGCGCGGTAAACGGCTTAGGTTTCAATTCCGTTCCGAAATGACAAAAACACGTTACGGATTGTTAGCGATTTTTGTAATCGGTTTGATTTCATTTCCGGCAACCGTGTCGATTCTCGATCCGTACAGTCATTTTGGTCGTGTGATGACGTGGATATTCCGTCCGGTTTATCTGATGGGCAATAATATTCTTGCATGGATGGCACCGGATGGGTTTTATTATGTTTCAACTTATATTAATCTTCCCGCTTTTTTACTTGCTTCATCTATTTTGTTACTGGTTGGCATTTTGTCTATTCTTTTCGGCAGACGTTACTGTAATACAATTTGTCCGGTTGGCACAATGCTCGGACTGATTGCAAGACTTTCGCGTTATAAAATTCGTCTCAAAACGAGTTGTATTTCTTGTGGTCTTTGTGAACGATCATGTAAAGGCGAATGTATTGACAGTAAAAATAAGACGGTTGATTCATCACGTTGTGTTTCTTGTTTCAATTGTCTTTCGACTTGTAAACGTCATTCTCTTGTTTATTCTCCGCCGCTCCCACATTTTACCGTAACACCCGAAGAGCCGGAACCTTTGTTGCCGGAGCCGCCTCCAGAACCATTGCCAAAACCTCATGCGGCATTTGCGCCTATTCCGGTTCGGGTGGGAAATCAACGTCGGCAATTTTTGCAATGGTCAATATTTTCCTTTGTTTTGCCGACAGTTGGCGGATCGGTTGTTGCGTCCAATTATTCTTCATCGCCGGATCCGTCATTGCCGACCGGAGTTAGTCGTGTGAGTTACAAAAAAACTGCGCCTATTCTGCCACCAGGAGCCGGAGAACAAAAACGATTCCGTAAAAAATGTACGGCGTGTCATCTTTGTGTGAGTAAATGTCCGGCTCAAATTCTGACACCTTCCACTGTTGAACTGGGACTTGCCGGATTTTTGCAACCAATTGTTCAATTTGAACGCGGATTTTGTAACTACGATTGTACGATTTGTACGGAAGTTTGTCCGTCGCGGGCGTTGACGAAAATTGAAACGATTGACGAAAAACATCTGTTACAAATTGGTCGTGTTATTTTCTTGCAAGAAAATTGTGTGGTGAATACGCAAAATTCGAGTTGTGGTGCTTGCGCGGAACATTGCCCAACAGGTGCTGTTCACATGATTCCTTACGGCGAGCCGTCAAAAGCGTTGACAATTCCTGAAGTGGATGCGGAACTTTGTGTTGGTTGCGGTGCTTGCGAACATGTTTGTCCGGTTCGACCATTCCGCGCAATTTATATCGACGGTCTCGAAAAACACGGAAACGCAAAACCCGCTTTTGATCCAAACGAAAAACAACAGGAAATTAAACTCGATGATTTCGGATTCTAATGTTTTTTTGTAATTGTATAACAAAATTTGACGTTTGACAATAATGATAACGTTAAGAATAAATGAGCGTTCGGCATGAAGTTCTTTTTGTCAATTAATAGATTGAACACAGAATACACGGAACACACGGAAGAAGAATAGAATAAAAAAATTCCGTGTATTTCGTGTTTTCCGTGTTCAAATAAAAAATCTTTTTTCATCAGCAAGGTTATCATACTTTATTACAATAAATTTTTACCATGTCCACGATTACTATTACGTTACCGGAATCATTACAAGAATTTGTAACGGATCAGGTTCTTGAATTGGGATTGACTGCGCCGGAAGAGTATATCGAAAAACTT